>NZ_JBYQFK010000003.1:0-228784 GCF_057837305.1 Lysinibacillus sp. RU7
TACCTCACCAACTAGCTAATGCGCCGCGGGCCCATCCTGTAGCGATAGCAGAACCATCTTTCAACTTTCTAACATGAGTTAAAAAGTATCATTCGGTATTAGCCCCGGTTTCCCGGAGTTATCCCAAACTACAGGGCAGGTTGCCCACGTGTTACTCACCCGTCCGCCGCTAACTTTCAGCTGATGCAAGCATCAAATGAAAGTCCGCTCGACTTGCATGTATTAGGCACGCCGCCAGCGTTCGTCCTGAGCCAGGATCAAACTCTCCATAAAAGAATTTGAGTAAGCTCAAATTTGCTGGCATCATGTTTGATGTCCAAAATTTTGTTTCTTATTCAGAAACATTTATTGTTAACGTTTTGCTTGTTCAGTTTTCAAAGTTCATTTCGTCACCGCTCAACTGCAGCGACTTTTATAGAATAACTTATCCTTAAGTTATTGTCAACATCTTTTATTCACTCTTAAATTTTTTGTGTTGGCGTCTCGTTAAGGACAAGTAATAATATATAATATATTTCCGACCTATGCAACACTTTTTTTAAAAAAACTTTTCACTTTTTTTATATCTGTTACAACCATTGCTATACCAACGATTATAATAATACCTCCAACAACTTGAGAAACCATTAGTTTTTCGCTAAAAATAAAGAAAGCTAAAATTGCAGCACCTACTGGCTCAAATAAGATTGCTATGGATATCGTATTTGTACTCACCCATTTCAATGACCAATTAAATAACGTATGCCCTAGTAAGTTTGGTACAATGGCCAACATAACAAACCAAAACCAATCTGTCTTTTCATAAGGTCCGAATGATTGTCCCATGCATAATACATAAACGAAAAGACATAGCGTACTTACACTATAAACAACCATTGTATAGGTCATCAAAGATAATCGATTACGAACAGCTTGTCCAAATAGTAAATACCCTGTAATTAATGCACAGGCTATTAGCGCTAATATATCTCCATAAAGCGCAGTGCCACTGACCCGAAAATCTCCCCAGCCAATTAATAAACTTCCAAAAAGTGCTACGCTAACTGCTACAATAGATTGAAAAGATGCTCTTTCTTTAAAAAAGATATATGTCCCGACAAATGCAAATAGCGGTTGTAGCGTCACTAATACTGTAGAACTTGCCACAGAAGTGTAATTCAATGATTCAAACCAGAGGATAAAATGGAACGCTAAAAAAATGCCTGCAACGGAAGAAAACAGCCACTCCCTTTTATCTAGTAGCTTCAACTCATGACGATATTTTATAAAGAATAATGGACTCATAATTAGAACCGAAAACAACATACGATAAAAAGCAATCACCCCTGATTCTGCACTCGCCAATTTTACAAAGATTGCTGACAACGAAACTGAAATAACGCCTATTATAATCGCCAAATACGGTTTCATTGATTTCGTTGTTTTATTAAGCATTTATGCCACACCTACCTTATACCTTATTGTACATAAAGTATATTGATTCGCAACACGAAATAACAGAGAGGATGATCACCAATGCATTTCTTATTAAATGATACGCTTTCGCTAGAAATTTTAATAAAATTAACGATCGCGGGAACTTTAAGTTTAATTATCGGAATTGAAAGAGAACTAAAAAAGAAACCAGTCGGATTAAAAACAAGCTTAGTTATCGCTACCTTTAGTTGCTTATTAACGATTATCTCAATCGAAACAGCATATACTACACCTGCAAGAGATGATATTAATATCACAATGGATCCACTACGTCTAGCTGCTCAAGTCGTGAGTGGCATTGGATTTTTAGGCGCAGGTGTCATTTTACGAAAAGGGAATGATAGTATTACGGGCTTAACGACCGCTGCGATGATTTGGGGTGCCGCAGGGATTGGTATCGCAGTTGGTGCAGGATTTTATTTTCAAGCATTTGTTACTGTCGTTATTGTTGTCATCGGAATTGAAGTAATTGCACCATTTCTTATTAAAATAGGTCCAAGGCGATTACGTATGCGGGAAGTGGCATTAAAGGTTGTTATTAAGGACATTAATCAATTACCAGCATTATTAGAACAAATGAAAGCACATAATATGACAATTGAACATGTAGGCATTCGTGATTCAGTTGATGGGCATAACAACCGTTTACACGAGGTAAATATACGACTGTCAACACTTATTTCGAAAGACACACTGTGGATTTACAATACACTGCACATACTTGAGTATATCGAAACAGTAGAAATTGAATTTTTAGCTTAATGGAGGCTCAGTATGGGAGAACTATTTTCGTTGTTAAAAAACGGCAATAAACCTTCACTTGCCGCAGCATTCGTCAACACATTTTTAGGGATCATTAAAGGAGTAGCATTTTTCTTTACCGGAAATGTAGCTATGTTCGCAGAAATGATGCACTCACTTGGTGATGCAGCAAACCAATTTTTTGTTTATATCGGCTCTGCATTATCGAAGAAAGCACCAACACCAAAGTTTCCAAACGGCTACGGCCGAGTAGTCAATCTCGTTTGCTTAGGAGCTGTATTAATTGTTGCTATTCTTTCATATGAAACAATTAAAGAAGGCTGGCATCACTTTATGCACCCAGCCACTGAATCACACGGAATATTCATCGCTTTAGGGGTGCTTTCAATCGGAATTATTTTGGAAGGCTTCGTATTGCATAAAGCCGCTAAAGAAGTACTGCATGAAGTCGGAGTAGAAAAAGTTGGAATGATGGCCATCCCTCAATCTGCACGATATTTAAATCGCGCAAAACCTGCCACAAAGCTTGTATGGATGGAAGATTTAGTGGCAACAAGCGGCAATGTTCTTGCCTTTGTTGCCATCGTGATCGCTTATTTCACAGGCTTTTATCGTCTAGAGGGACTAGTTTCCATCATTATAGGTATAATGATGTTCTACGTAGTCGGCCGTGTGTTCTTAGATAATGCAAGGGGCGCTATTGGCGAAACAGATGAAGAAATGATGATTCATATCGGAAATCTTGTGATGGAAGATCGCCATGTATCCGATATCCCGCGTATTGAAGTCATTAAAGAGGGCGAATTTTTACATGTCGAGGTTGTGGCTGAGACAGATAAAAGTTTATCACTGGATTACTTAGACGATGTACGTGACCATTTAGTCGAACTGATTCTCGCACAAAAAGGAGTAACAAAGGTAACACTCTCTTTTGACGAAGAAGATGGTATTACACAGTGGAAGCATAAACCCACCCTATAAAACAAAGCTCGGCGTCTTACATAAAACGCCGAGCTTTTTTCTATAAAGACGCGACAAGTATAGCGCGTACATCTTCACTATTTAATTTATTGAAGTTCCCAAACGGACCATTTAATACTGTATGCGCAATAATCCCTTCGAAATCACGATCATCAATATGATAATCCGCTAGGCTACTTGGTGCACCAATGGACTTCCAAAACGCACTTAAACGATTAATCCCTTCAAGTGCCATTTCCTCATCTTTGAGATGGCCACGCTCCACCCCAAATACTTTTTCAGCAAGCCTTGCAAATCGCGCTGGATTTACATGCAGATTATGACGCATCCAGTGTGGGAAAAGGATCGCCAGTCCCCCTGCATGCGGAATATCATAGTATGCAGAAATAGCATGTTCAATATTATGTGTTGCCCAATCACCGCGCGAGCCCATTGAAAGGAAATTATTTAAACCAAACGTACTTGATAACATTAATGTTTCACGATGCTCATAATTGTCCGGCTCCGCTAACGCTTTGGGTGTGACATCGATAATTGTACGTAAAATCCCTTCACTCATTTCATCTGTGAGCGGCGTATTTGTTGCATTGTTAAAGTATTGCTCAAAGATGTGCGACATCGTATCTACTACACCATTGACGAGTTGATCTTTCGGCACTGTAAAAGTATAGGTTGGATCTAAAATAGAGAATTTCGGGAATACCGCCGGACTCCCCCAACCAAACTTCTCTTTTGTCTCCAAATTTGTAATAACAGAACCTGAGTTCATCTCTGAGCCTGTTGCCGCAAGTGTTAACACAGTGCCAAGTGGTAATGCCTCATTTGCAGGGGCCTTTCGAATCACGATATCCCATGCATCCGCATCAGACTTCGCCCCAGCTACAATTAACTTAGCACAGTCGATTACTGAGCCACCACCGACAGCTAATACGAAATCGATTTCTTGCTCCTTACATATGGCAACACCTTTTCTAGCAGTTGACACACGCGGGTTTGGCTCAACACCTGATAATTCAAATACTTGCTTACCCGTTAAAGCGTTCATGACATCCTCATAAACCCCATTTTTCTTAATGCTGCCACCGCCATATACAACAAGTATTTTTTCATAAGATGCGACTTCTTTTGTTAATTGTTCAATACTCCCTTTGCCAAAGTGTAATTTCACCGGATTCCAAAACGAAAATGTGTTCATTTTTTCTCTCCTTCCATATACATGTTCATTTTCCATATTAACATAAGAACTATCGATTATGCGTATATGTACTTCGAAGTGGTAGCTGCATTATCACTACTGTACATTTTTCTTTTATTTTTCAACTAAAATTAAGCATTTTTGATTTATTTCTCTTGAATGAATCGATTCAACAAAATACATAAACAACAACATACGATGATTACAAACGTTTCTCTAACTACTCGTTAAGGTAAAAAAAGAGTTAACCCGATGGCATTCGAGTTAACTCTTCTCTATTATATAATAATTAAACCCATCCACGGAAGCGAGATGCTTCTGCTGTACGACGCACACCAACCATATATGCCGCTAAGCGCATGTTAATGTTACGATTTGTTGCTGTTGTGTAGACGTTTTCGAATGCATCTACCATTTTACGATATAATTTTTCACGCACTTCTTCTTCTGTCCAGTAGTAGCCTTGGTTGTTTTGTACCCATTCAAAGTAAGATACTGTTACACCACCAGCTGACGCCAATACGTCCGGCACTAACAGAATGTCACGCTCTGTTAAAATTTTTGTAGCTTCTGCTGTTGTTGGACCATTCGCTGCCTCAACCACGATGTTCGCTTTAATATTATGTGCATTTTCTGCAGTAATTTGGTTTTCAATAGCAGCTGGCACTAAAATATCACAATCAAGCTCTAAAAGCTCTTTGTTTGAAATTGTATTTTCAAATAACGTTGTCACTGTACCAAACGAATCGCGACGATCAAGTAAATAGTCAATATCTAAGCCGTTTGGATCATGTAGTGCACCGTAAGCATCTGAAATACCGATTACTTTCGCCCCTAAATCACTCATAAATTTCGCTAAGAAGCTACCCGCGTTACCGAAGCCTTGAATTACGACACGCGCTCCTTGAATCTCGATACCGCGTTTTTTTGCCGCCTCTTGAATAACAATTGTTACCCCTTCTGCTGTTGCACGGTCACGACCTTGCGAACCACCTAGTACAATTGGTTTGCCTGTGATAAAACCTGGTGAGTTAAATTCGTCCATACGACTATACTCATCCATCATCCATGCCATAATTTGTGCATTTGTAAATACGTCTGGAGCCGGGATATCTTTCGTTGGTCCGACGATTTGGCTCACTGCGCGCACATATCCGCGACTTAAACGTTCTAGTTCACCCATTGACATTTGGCGTGGGTCACAAATAATACCACCCTTACCACCACCATATGGAAGATCTACGATACCGCATTTTAACGTCATCCACATAGAAAGTGCTTTTACTTCTTCTTCGCTCACCATTGGATGGAAGCGTACGCCACCTTTTGTTGGTCCTACAGCATCAGAGTGTTGTGCACGGTAACCAGTGAACACTTTTGTTGTACCGTCGTCCATTTTTACAGGAATACGAACTGTTAATAAACGAAGTGGTTCTTTTAATAATTCATACATCCCTTCGTCGTACCCTAACTTGCCTAGCGCATCTTTAATAACATCCTGTGTTGAAGTAAATAGGTTTAAATTTTCAGCCATTAGTTTCGCCTCTTTAAAATTTAATAGTGATTTGATTATCGCCAACATTGTAACATACTTGATACAAGATTTGGCTACTATTTTGTCACATTTTGAACACTTTTTATAAATTATTTATTTTGTCATGTTTTACTTACATTTTATCCTAATAAAAAAACCACTACACATGACTTTCGATCTATGTTTTTTCATCCTATCATACAAAATTCATTACATTTCAAAGAATTTTAAAGCATTTCCGACGTTGTTTTGGCTTGCATATGAAGTTGTAAGTAATCGGGACCACCTGCTTTTGAATCCGTACCAGACATATTAAAACCGCCAAACGGTTGATATCCTACAATAGCACCTGTACACCCTCGATTAAAATATAAATTCCCAACATGAAAATCCTCACGGGCTTGCTCGATATGCATCCGATTATTCGAAATAACTGCACCTGTTAAGCCATACTCCGTGTCATTCGCAATCGCAATCGCCTCTGTAAAATCGTTTGCCTGTGTAATGGCTACTACAGGACCAAAAATTTCTTCCTTCATAATCCGCGCAGTTGGATCGACATCGACGAACACAGTTGGTTCAATAAAGTATCCTACTGAATCATCACTACCGCCACCTACTAGGAGCTTCCCTTCCGTTTTACCAATTTCAATATACTCGGTAATTTTTTGAAACGCCTTTTCATCAATCACACTTGCCATAAAGTGTTCTGGATTAACAGGGTCACCTATTTTAAGCTCTTTTGTTAAATCAACGACACGTTCTATCACCTTATTATAGACATTTCCTACAATAACAACACGTGAACATGCAGAACATTTCTGGCCTGAAAAACCAAACGCAGACTTTACAATCGATTGTGCAGCTAATTCTAAATCTGCATCACTATCAACGATAATGGTATCTTTACCACCCATCTCAGCAATCACACGCTTGATCCAAATTTGCCCTGGTGCCGGTTTAGCTGCCCGTTCATTAATGCGAAGCCCTATATCACGAGAACCTGTAAAGCTAATAAAACGTGTTTTCGGATGATCAATTAAATAATCGCCTACTTCTGCACCACTTCCTGGCACAAAATTCAATACCCCAGGTGGCAGTCCTGCTTCTTCTAAAACCTCTGCAAACTTATAAGCAATGACTGGAGTAGTCGATGCCGGTTTCAATAGCACTGTATTCCCTGTTACAATGGCAGCTGCTGTTGTACCTGCCATAATCGCTAACGGAAAATTCCATGGTGAAATAATAATGCCCACACCTAACGGGATATAATCATAACGATTAAACTCACCAGGTCGACTTTCAACGGTTTGCCCTTCTTTCAGACGTAACATCTGTCGACCGTAATATTCTAAAAAATCAATCGCCTCTGCTGTATCTGCATCCGCTTCATGCCATGGCTTTCCTGCTTCTTTCGTTAATAGTGCCGAAAACTCAAATTTCCGGCGACGAATAATGGCAGCTGCCTTAAATAAAATATCAGCGCGAACATTCGGATTTACTTTTTTCCACGTTTTGAACGTTTCTTCTGCTACTTGCATCGCCTGTTCTGCATATGCTGTTGTCGCCTTCGAAACAATCCCCACTACTTCCGTTTTTTTCGCCGGATTATACGACCTAATTTTTTCTTGTGTTAGAATACGTTCCCCGCCAATAATCAGTGGATATTCCTTCCCTAAATATCCTTCAACTAGATCGAGCCCCTTTGCATACGCCGCACGATTAGTCTCCATTGAAAAATCAGTAAATGGTTCATGCTTATATGGAATCATTGCTCATCGCTCCTTTAACGACATTATCGCTTATGTAGCATGACACATAAAAAAATAACCCCGTTCACAATACGTCATACTACTAACGTCTTTTATAGATGTATGCTTGACTAATCGTTAAAATTAGAAAGACACATCTCGACCAAAATAGGTCGAGATGATGTTCTTACTTATGTGGATTTCCTTAAATTCCACACTTTCTTATCTACTAAAAAGAATGTGCTAATCCTTTATGATAAGCACATTCTTTGACATCATTCACCTGATTGACTAATCCAATCTTGTAATTTACTTTTTAATAACTGGAATCCATTTGCATCAGCCTCATCTACACGGTCTTGAAGCGATCTACGTGGTACTTGTTCACGCTTTCTTTGTTGTGGCGCTTCATGTAGCATTCGAATGGATAAACTTATTTTCTTGGCATCATCATCTACTTCAAGTACTTTTACAGTAATTTCATCCCCAACGTTTAAATAATCATGTACATCCTTTACAAACCCATACGTAATTTCTGAGATATGAACAAGTCCCTGCGTAGTTTCATCTAACGCAACAAATGCACCGTACGGTTGGATTCCGGTTACTTTACCAGTTAACACTTCACCTACTTCATATTTTTTTGCCATAGCTTTGTTCCTACTTTCTCTATACTTTATCTACGAAATCGTCATGTTAAATTATAACATATCAAAACATTCCTCACAAAGAATGTCCTACACGTACCTACATGTTCTCTTTTTTTACTTTTTTACAATAATTTTTTACACACTACGAAATATTCTAAAAAATTTTTAAATTTTTTCGAAAAATGACTTTGTTTTCATTATAAAGTACGATAGAATGAATACTGTTTTTGATTTTTAAGGAGGTTTTATGTTTGTCATCTAGAGATCAATTCGCCTCTAAGATTGGATTTATATTAGCAGCTGCTGGTAGTGCAATCGGTCTCGGAGCGATTTGGAAATTCCCGTATATGGCTGGTACAAATGGGGGAAGTGTTTTTATCTTTCTTTTCATTTTATGTACTGTATTTATTGGTCTTCCCATTTTAATTGCAGAGTTCATGATTGGTCGACGCGGTCAACTTGATCCGATTAATTCATTTAAAGCGCAAGCACCAAGTAAACCTTGGTATATGATTGGTTGGTTAGGTCTAGTAGCGTGTGGTTTAATTTTATCGTTCTACAGTGTTGTAGGTGGCTGGATTTTAAGTTATTTATTCCGTGCGATTTCGATGAGTTTAACAGGGCAAGGTTTAGATTTCGCTGCCTTATTTGGTGAGATTATTTCAAACCCAGTAGAAGTATTAATGGCACAAGGCGCGTTTATGTTGTTGACACTATTAATTGTACAAGCCGGTATTAAAGGTGGTATTGAAGTAGCAAGTAAATGGATGATGCCTTTACTGTTTATCTTCTTTATTCTATTGTTCATTCGCTCGATTACATTAGACGGTGCAATGGAAGGTATTAAATTTATGTTTGTACCAGATTGGTCATACTTAAATGCGAAAACATTGTTACTTGCACTTGGCCAAGCATTTTTCTCTCTAAGTGTCGGTGTATCCGCAATGATTACGTATGCTTCCTATTTACCACGTACAGAAAACATTGTGAGCTCTGCACGTAATGTAGCGATTATGAATATTGCGATTTCGATTTTAGCTGGACTTGTTATTTTCCCAGCTGTTTTCGCACTTGGTTATTCGCCTGAGCAAGGACCTGGACTTGTATTTATTATGATTCCTGCTGTATTTGAACAATTGCCGATGGGCGGTTTATTTTTAATTATCTTCTTCATTTTACTGTTATTTGCAACAATTACTTCATCTATTGCACTATTAGAGGTTGTTGTATCAATTGGTGTGGGCAAGAAAACACAGGCGCGCAAACGTGCTTCATGGCTTTTCGCCACAATTATTTTTATTGTCGGAATTCCAAGTGCCTTATCATATGGTATTATGAGTGACTTTACCATTATGGGTAAAAACTTCTTTGACTTTGCTGATTATGTAACAAATAGTATTATGATGCCGATTGGTGCATTGCTTATCTCACTATTTGCTGGCTTCCATTACTCAAAGAAAATCTCACAGGAAGAATTCCAATCTTCCCCATTCCTTTTTAAAGCGTGGCTACTAATCGTTCGTTATATTGCACCAATTGCAATCATCGTCATATTGGTTCGTCAGGCATTCGCATAAGTTAAAAGTCGTCTTCATATCATTTTATGAAGACGACTTTTAATTTTCAATTTTTAGACAAAATGTGAAAGCTATTTATAAATCAGCTCGTATTATAATAACTATAACAAACTGAAATCGAAAGGATGTGCTCGCTTTATGACGATGAAATTACATGATTTATTAAAACAGCTACGCGAAGAACGCAATTGGTCGTTAGAAGATTTATCTAAAAAAACGCAAGTTGGGGTTGAAAAATTAGCCATGTACGAGAACGGTGAGTTAACGCCTTCGGTACAAACAATTTTAAAGTTATCAAATGTCTTAGAAATACCTGCTTCTAACTTAATGGACGGCTTATAAAGGGAATGTTGGCATTTTGATACGCCCACCACAGGAGCAATGTTTCTTAGTAGCTATTTATTAAGAAGTGAAGGGGGTGTCCCGAAAGTAAAAACTTTCGAGACACCCCCTAAATCACCAAGTATCTGTTCATATGAATCGCATCAAAAATACGCCCTTATTAAAATCGTATCTTTCTAAATGATGCATTTCGCTTCGAATTTGACCGCAATTAGTTTACGAGCCATTTCTACACATTCTTCAAACGGAATCCACTGTTCAAATGAATGTTCATAAACATTTTGAATCACCTTCGCTAAATCGCTCGGATTATCTATTCCCTGTAATGCTGCTACCACATCCGCTGTCTCTGTATCATAACCATCTTTACCTATTTTAAAAGGGTCCCAATGCAGAAGCATCCAAACTGCCTTTTTATTCATTTCTATATTTTCCACAATAACTCCCCTGACTACTCTTTCTACTATTTCGTATGATAACATATATGTAAGACTAACAAAAAGAAAAGAGTGATAGTATGTCAGTTTTTAATCAAGTTTATCCACGTAGAAATACACGTTCGCTAAAGTGGGACAAAATGGAGAAGGTTTATAATATGGACGATACTTCCGAACTATTAGCGATGTGGGTAGCTGATATGGATTTTGCTCCCCCTCAAGCTGTAATAGACGCTTTACATAAAAGACTAGAACACCCTATTTTCGGTTATTCACTTGTCGATGATCATTGTAAAAATGCCATTGTCTCTTGGTTTGAGCGTCGTCATAATTGGACAATTGATCCAAATTTAATGCTTTTCCATAGCGGTGTCGTACCAGCAATTGCCAATATCGTCAGTGCCTTTACAGAGCCGAATGATAAAATTGTTGTCTCCACACCCATTTACCCACCATTCTTTAACGTACCGAAAAACCAAAAACGCGATTTAATCATGTGTGATTTACATGAAGAAAACGGCACATATCGCTTTAATTTTGAGACGTTAGAAGCGGCCTTTAAAGAAGCAAAAATGTATATTTTATGTAACCCACATAATCCAGGCGGTATGACATGGTCACAGCAAGACCTTGAAAAAATTGTGGAACTCGCGATTCAACATGATGTGTTCATTTTATCTGACGAAATTCATGCGGATTTGCTCATTGATGACAACAAGCATATTCCATTACTCACGGTCGCACGAGCAAATGAAGCGAACATTATTACATGTATTGCACCTACGAAAACATTTAATATCGCAGGGATTCAAGCAGCGATGACGGTTTCATCTAATATGCAATTAAAACACACACTGGAGCAGTACGGTGTCGCACATGGTCTTTTCGAATTAAATGCGTTCGTTTCAACAGCAATAGAAGCAGCCTATACGGAAGGTGATGCTTGGCTAGATGAATTACGCACTTATTTAGCGAACAATATGGATTACGTTATTCAAGAACTAACGAACATTCCAGGCATTCGCATTCAAAAACCACAGGCAACCTATCTCATTTGGATTGATTATCGAGAGATAGGTATCGAAGAAAAAGATATGATGCATCGACTTCTAACAATTGGTAAACTGGCGCTAGATCCAGGAACAAAATATAGTGAAGCAGGTCGCGGTTTCTTACGTATGAATGTCGCTGCTCCGTTTGAAACAATCCAAGACGGTGTAGAGCGATTTAAAAAGGCACTTCAAAAGTAAGACCCTCAAATAAAAAAGCTTCCAAAGTGTGTGCTTTGGAAGCTTTTTTCTAGTTATTTACTTTTTCTTTTTTTGTTTCTTTTTTTGTTTCTTTTTCTTTTTCCTGTTTTATGCGCTTATCACGCTCTTCTAACGCACGTTCTTCAAGCTTTTTTGCTTCTGCCGCTTGTTTTGCTGAATTTTTACGTAGCCATTTAAATATTAAAAACACGACTACAAATAGCAACATCATTTCAATGGCAGCTGGAAGATAAGTGGACTTATCTTCCGGGAAATATAGGAAACCCCAGTTGAGGATGAATTGATCCATCATCTCACACTTCTTTCGTTATTATTCAAAAACAGTGATCGATTCAATTTTAACATCTTCTTTTGGTTTATCGTGCATATCACGGTCAACGTTCGTAATATTGTCAACAACGTCCATACCTTCGATTACTTGACCAAATACTGTATGTTTACCATCTAACCAAGGTGTACCACCGTTTTTCTTGTATACATCTACCTCTTCTTTAGACCAGCCACGTACTTCCATTTGTTTTAACATTGACACTTCTACTTGAGGCGCTTGTACGATAAAGAATTGAGAACCATTTGTGCCAGGACCCGCGTTGGCCATTGATAAGGCACCGCGAATATTTAATAACTCAGGTACACATTCATCTTCAAATGTACCACCCCAGATAGATTCACCACCCATACCTGTACCAGTTGGGTCACCGCCTTGAATCATGAATTTTGGAATGACACGGTGGAAAATAATACCGTTATAGTAACCTGATTTTGCATGACCTAAAAAGTTTTCAACCGTTTTTGGTGCATGTTGTGGGAATAGTTTAATTTTAATATCCCCCATTGTTGTTTTCATTTCTACTAGTACTTCGCCAGCATTTAGTTCTTTTGATAATTGTGGAAACATGCTTGTCTCTCCTTTAAATAAATATAGGTGTTGCATACCTCGATTAAGTTTACCATACCTTCACAATTTTTCCGATTAAAAAACCACTTCCTTCGTCCTACGAAATAAATTGCACAAAAATAGACTCTTCACCATAACTTGTGGTTGATTTCCGTTCCGGCTGGACGCTTTCCTGGGGGCGTTCGATGAGCCGCTTCCCTCGCTACGCTCAGTCCAGGGTCTCATCTAGAACGCTAATCCCCAAGGAGTCGCCAGCCTACACTTCAATCAACAAGCATCCTACCCTAATTTGCAAACAGCTAATTTTAGTAGTAAACCTAAAAAATATTTCAAAACAGATAGAAGGTATAGAAATCAGTGCAAGATAGAAGGCACAATTTGATTGTAACACCTTCTGTTACAATGATTATGCCGCGCTTATTGCTTTAAACGATCCCCGCTTGTCTGTAGCGCCCTTCATTCCGAAAATAATGAAGGAATGTGTAAATAACTTACTTAAAAATCACATATAACGAATAGTTAATATATGTTATATTTTCATATAGGTAAACCGTTGGAGGAAGGAATATGAAACAAATTTTTGGTTATTTCCTTATACTTTGTTCCATTCCACTACTACTACTCTTCGGAAGTGAAGTATGGAAGGAAATCGTGATTGCTAAAACACATGAGGAGAAAATGGAGGCATCCATTCACTTGCCACAAGTACAGGCACAACTGCCCGTTACATTATTAGATAGCAATGACCACATTTTTAACGAGGAATACGTAGAGTGGCGTGAACCACTTACGTTTGAAGAATTTCCGCAAATTGTAAAAGATATTTTCGTTTATAGTGAGGATACGGAGTTCTTTAATCATATTGGCTTTGATGTAACGGCGATTGCCCGTGCTGTTATGGCGAATTCAGTGGAACAATCGATTCAACAAGGGGCCAGTACCATTACGCAACAGCTCGTCCGTATGCGCTATTTATCGGAAGAAAAAACATATGAACGTAAGCTAATGGAATTGTTTTATGCTTACGAGCTAGAACAGATGTACAGTAAAGATGAAATTTTAGAAATGTATTTAAATGAAATGTATTTCGGTAATCAAGTTTACGGTATGGCAAGTGCAGCCACTTATTATTTTGGGCGCCCACTAGCTAAACTAACAATAGCGGAAATTTCCTTTATTGCAGCCATTCCAAATAACCCAAGTCTGTATGATCCACTAGAGAATTTTGATAAGACGAAAGAACGACAAGAACGATTACTTGATACATTAGCCAAACATGCGATTCTCTCGACTAGTGAAGCCGAAAACTTCAAAGCGCAGCCAATCGAATTACAAGTAAAACAGAAAATTCAACAGTACCCCGCCTATAGCACATACGTATTACAAGAATTACGCTGGCTCGTCGCACATCATGAAGGATTAGAAGAACAACTGGCGAAGGCAAAAACAGCAGAAGATCGTCAGCTCATTTCATCACAACTCGATACTATCATTGATGACATGTTTGTAAACGGCATTATCATTCATACAGCATTACAGCCAGAAAAACAGGCAGCCGATGAACAAGCAATGAATCACATTTTATCCCCATATGATATGGAAGCAAGTGCCACCGTGATTGACAATGAAACGCGAGAGATTATTAGCATTTTCGCTGGACGCAATTATGAAAAGCACAATTTACATCGTGCCTACCAAACACCGCGTCAACCAGGATCTGCCTTTAAGCCATTAATCGATTATGCACCTGCGATTGAACTATTGAGCTACACACCATCTTCTACCATTAGCGGAGGGCATTACTGTGTAGGCAGCTTTTGTCCACAAAACTATGGTGGTGGCGTTTATGGTCATGTATCCCTTTCGACCGCATTTAGTTGGAGTTACAATACAAGCGCGCTTCGATTATTAAAGCAAGTCGGTCTTGAGCCAGCATTTAGCTATATTGACCGCTTTCACTTCCGTTCCATTGTCGATGAAGACCGTAACTATGCTGCCGCGCTAGGTGGTTTAACTTACGGGGTGACCTCTCTTGAAATGGCTGACGCTTATACGAGTTTTATAGATGGAAGCTATAGTCAAGCACATGCTATTCGGAAAGTGACAGATTTAGACGGAAATATTTTATATGAATGGCCGAAAGAACGCGATACTATTTGGTCTGCTAAAACCGTACGTCATATGCGTAGCCTATTAACAGATGTCGTCTATAAAGGAACTGGTAAAGGGCTATATACTAATACTTCGTATATAGGCGCCAAAACAGGTACAACAAATGATTTCAAAGACTTTTGGTTAGCTGGACTGACGGAAAATTATACAACCGCCATTTGGATCGGCTACGATGAACCACGTAATATGCAGTCGCTTGAAAATGATAAAATTCACTTTAAAATGTTCAATGCTATTATGGACTAAGAAAAGTGCAAGCGCGCCCGCTTACGCTTTCGTAGCAAAAAAAATTTGGGCGCGAATGCCTAGACACCCTTTCCATTTGAAAAAGTTTATACTTTCTTATTCTTTTAAAAAAGGTGGGGAAAAACATCATCGTTTTTCTCCACCCTTTCTTTACTCTTGTTGTTGATGATAATTTTCTAAAGCAACTTCTGACATTTCTTGACGAATTTTTGTTATGTGTTGAATCATTAATTGTTTAGCACCATGAGCATCCCTACGACTAATCGCTAAAAACAAATCTCTATGCTCATTAAATGTTTCTTCGTATAGCCCATCACGTGCAAAACGGTGATTGCGCGTTGCTTGAATGGTCTTTTTCATATGTCCACCAAGTGTTTGAACTAACCCTAACAAAACGGAATTATGCGCTGCTTCTGCAATACTATAATGAAATTGTAAATCCGCTAGTACACCGCGTTCTGTATCTTTATCTGCCACACGCATCTCTTCAATACATCGCCCAATTTTTTCAATATCTCGACTCGTCGCTCGTAACGCAGCAAAATAAGCACACTCCGACTCCAATACAAGTCTTGTTTCTAACATTTCATAAATCATTGTATCTTCTGTATTAACAATGACATTTGATAAACTTTCCACGACCGCATTGACATTGGATGCTTTTATAAACGTACCGTCCCCATGCCTAATCTCCACAACGCCACTCATCTCTAACACCCGTAATGCCTCTCGAATCGATGTACGGCTCACATTATACCGATTTGCTAGCTCTCTCTCAGATGGTAACTTCTCACCAGGTAAAAGCTCACCTTGCATAATGGAATCTTTTATTTTATTGAAAATGACTTGATAAACCTTTTGATTTGGCTTCATTTCTAGAACCAACTTGTCACACCCTTACAAAATAATACTATTTTACTAAGAATAAGCTTAATTGCGGAATAAATGAAATAATAAGTACGCCAATAATCATGATACAAACAAACGGTATAATCGCTTTCATAACCCCTTCAAATTTTGTTCCAGCAATTTTATTAGCGACAAATAAATTTAAACCGACTGGTGGGGTAATATAACCTATCGCTAAGTTCACAATCATGATAATCCCAAAATGCACAAGGTCCATGCCTAACGCTGAAGCGACCGGTGCCAATATCGGTGTTAAAATAAGAATTGCTGCAGCCGTTTCCATGAAAGTCCCTACCACAAGTAAGATGGCGTTAATTATTAATAAAGCAATAATCCAGTTATCTGTTAAACTTAGAAGTGCTTCCGTAATTTCCATTGGAATGCGTTCACGCGTTAAATAATAAGCAAAAATAGAAGCACCCGCAATAATATACAAAATGGTTGCACTCATTAACATAGAGGATGAAAAGATTTCAAATAAATCTTTGAGTTTAATTTCACGATAAATGAATACACCGACAATTAACCCATATATTACCGCTACTAATGCCGCTTCTGTTGCAGTAAAGAATCCACTATAAATCCCACCTAAAATAATAACTGGCATCATTAAAGCTAAAACGGATTCCTTTAATGCAATCAATAATTCTTTCACACTATGCTTCTCTCCACCACCATACCCTTTCATGAGAGAGATGATATAAACTAAAATCATGAGTAGTATAACAATAAAAATCCCCGGAATAATGCCGGCAATAAACAGGTCACTAATGGATACACCTGCTGTTACACCAAATAATACAAGCGGCACACTCGGTGGGATAATCACACCGACTGTCCCCCCAGTAGCTTGAATCGCAGTGGAGAAATTTTTATCATAGCCCTTTTTCACCATTGCTGGAATCATAATCGCTCCCACGGCCGCTGTTGTTGCAGCTGCTGAACCAGATAACGCTGCAAAAAACGCACAAGATACGATCGATACAAGTGCAAGACCGCCCTTCACACGACCAAGCATCACTTCAGCTAAATGAACAAGGCGTTTAGAAATACCACCACTTTCCATCAATTTTCCCGCTAAAATAAAAAATGGAATCGCTAGTAGTGGAAAAGAATCCACCGAGTTAAACATACGTTGCAAAATCGCTACTAATGGTACATTTCCTTGCATCGTAAAAAAAATAACTGCCGTCATCGATAAGGCTACCGCAATCGGAACATTTATAATGAATAATACAAGTAATACGATAAATAATAAAATATCCATTACTTCGCCTCCTCTTTAATTTGTTGAATAGTTACATCTACTAAGTTCACCATTAAAATAACACCACTGATTGGTATAACTGCATAGACGAGCCCCATTGGAATTTGTAAGACGGGCGAAGGTTGATTCATAACTTGATTGGACAAGGTGATTCCTTCTTTAATCATAAGAAAGAAAAACACCATGGAAACAATCCCCGATAATACAATTACGAGAATTTTCAGCATCCCTTTTACTCTTTCGACAAGTAACTCCATGCCAATATGCGCTCTTTTAGATAGTGCATAAGCTGCCCCTAAAAATGTAATCCAAATTAACGAATAACGAGACAATTCCTCTGTCCATGCTAAAGGCTGATTTAATACTAAGCGGAATAAAATTTGACAAAATACTGTAATGACTAGCTCCGCCATTAATAAAACTAAAAAAATATGTACGACAGCATTCATGCAATCTATTAACTTTCTCACTACACAACCCCTCCTGTTCGATTTATACTCATTTAATACTGAACACACTTCCATCCTTTGCTACTAAAAAAGACAAATAAAAACGAGAAGATATTCTCCTCGTTTTTATCTAATTTTGTCTAGAAATTTACAATGAGCAAATCTGCAAATATATATTACCATTTGAGTAACCATTGCTTTCCGCTACGGCACTCGCTTTCCACGGGCGAGCATCAAGCCTCCTCGTCGCTCATGCGGGGTCTTGATTGTCTCGCTTTTCCCGTAGGAAGCTTTGCTCTGTAGCGAAAGGCGCATGCCGTCAGCTACACCTCGTGCCTCCGCTACAAGCAACTATTGTTCAATAAAAAACAATAAATAACCTCATAGATTACAGTGGGCTAGGCGACGATATGTGTAAATAGAAAGAAATTAATTTCTTTTAAAAAAGAAAAAATTTTTTCTAGAATATCGAGAAGTATTCACTTTTGCCGTAGCGCGCCATAGCCACAGGAGCCAAGATTTTCTTTGCGACGAAAGCGCAAGCGTCAGGAGCAGGAACAGGAGATCCAACCAGGCCCACGCCTGTTTTAGCTCCTGTGTAGGCTGTGGCAAAGCGCGGAGGCTACAAGTATGATTTAGTTTAATATTTTTTACCATTTATCTGGTATTTTTAAGGTGTGGTTTTGCCCATTACGAATAAAAATTTATTGTTGCTGTTCTAAAATGCGATCTAGCAACTCTTTATTTGATGTTTCATTGTAAAGCTCTTCAATTTTGCTTCGGAATTCTTCCACATTTACCTCTTCAATAATTTGCATGCCATTTTCTTTTAAGCGCGCTAAAGCCTCGGTTTCATTGTCAATTACTAATTGTCGCTCATAAGCCCCGATTTTTTTGCCTTCTTCCATTAAAATCTCACGTAAGTCATCAGGTAACTTATTGTATGTAGACTCACTTAACATAAAGACAGCAGAAGAATAAGCATGACTTGTTAATGTCATATACTTTTGATTTGCATCATATAATTTGTAGCTATCAATAACTAAAATAGGATTTTCCTGTCCATCTACTACACCTGATTGCAATGCTGTTAATGCTTCTGTCCATGCCATTGGTGATGCACTCGCACCTAACTTTTCAAATGCTGAAATAAACACCTTATTTTCTTGCGTACGGAATTTCAATCCTTTTAGATCATCTGGTGTTTGTATAGGACGAACACTGTTTGTCATATGACGGAAACCATTTTCCCCCCAAGAAAGCGGGATAATTCCGACGCCTTCTAATTGAGCAAATAACTCATTTCCAATGTCACCTTCTAATACTTTTACAGCCGCATCACGGTTATTAAATAAAAATGGTAAGTCTAATACACCGAAATCTGATACAAAGTTAATAATTGGGCCAGATGTGGAAACGACTAAATCAACTGAGCCTAATGTTAAGCCTTCAATTAACTCCCGCTCCGCCCCAAGCTGGCTTAGTGGGAACGTTTCAATTTTCAAACGGCCATCAGATTTTTCTTCTACATTTTTCGCTAGTTCTTGCATCGCTAGCTCAAATGGATGATCTTCAGCTAATGAATGTCCCGCTTGTAATACAAATGTTTCTCCGTCACCACTATCACTAGCAGTCGTATTATCCTCTCCGCCACAAGCTACTACAATTACCGTCATACATAACAACAATACCCCTAATAGAAACTTTCTCATCTTCTTCCTCCCCTTAGTCGATAAAGATTTTTCCTGGATTCAAAATATTATTTGGATCAAATGTATGTTTAATTTGTTTCATCAACCCATAAGCTACGCCATGTTCAGCCGACTGGTATTTAGCTTTACCTACACCCACACCATGCTCACCTGTACATGTTCCCCCTTTAGATAAGGCAAACTCTACTATATGTTCATTCAACTCTTTTGCTAATTGAATCTCTTCTTCACTGGATAAATCAATCATTAATAATACATGGTAATTGCCATCCCCTACGTGCCCAACAATTCCTGCTTCCATTTGCATGCTATCAATTTTGGCACGTGTATTTTCAATCGCTTCCGGTAATGAGTTGATTGGTACAACGACATCTGTTGTCATCAATTTCTTTCTAGGTGACGAGTGAATATACGTATAGGCAAGATTATGACGTAATTCCCATAAATGATTGCGGGCTTTTTCGTCTTGTTCAAAGGCAAAATTTAGGCAGCCGATATCCTGCAAAATTTCTTGAGCAAATGCAATATCTGCATTTAGGCCCGCTTCATTACCATGAAATTCTAAAAACAATGTTGGTGCTTCTTCAAATGAAGCGTCCGAATTAGCATTCACTAATTGGATACTGCGCTGATCTACAAGTTCCATACGCGCCATCGGAATACCAGCCGCTGTAATGGCCACGACAGCATCCACTGCTTGCTGTACTGTTGGGAATGTAGCACGAGCCGCCATAATTTTTTCTGGAATTCCGTAAACACGTAAGATCAATTCTGTAATAACGCCTAATGTCCCCTCTGAACCAACTAGTAAGCCATTTAAATGAATACCCGATGATGATTTTGCTGCTAAGCCGCCTGTACGAATAATGCGTCCATCTGCTAGTACAACTTCTAAATCGCGTACTTGATCACGCATAATACCATATTTAACAGAGGTTGTACCACTTGCATTTGTCGCAGCCATTCCTCCGAGTGTCGCATCTGCCCCTGGATCTACAGAGAAAAATAAACCAAATTTCTTTAATTGTTTATTCAGCTGTGTTCGTGTAATCCCAGGTTGAACACGTACTAAAAAGTCATCGTTGCGAATTTCCAATACTTCATTCATTAAAGACATATCAAGCGATATCCCACCATTATATGGAATAACATGTCCTTCTAAGCTCGTCCCGAGACCAAATGGTACTACTGGAATTTTGTGTTCATTGGCAAACTGTAATACTTTGCTCACTTCTTCTGTTGTCTTCGGAAACACTACCACATCCGGTAAATGTGGCTTGTGATACGATTCATCCTTACTGTGTTGTTCCAACATGACTTCATTCGTTGTGACTTGATCAGTTGGAAGAATCGCTTTTAATTGTTCGATGTAACTCATTTTCTCTCCACCCCACCATAACAGGTCCAACCAATTCCTCGAAAAAAAGATTGAACATTGTAAAATTTAAAACTTAAATGTCTGTTCACATCATACGTAAACTCTATTGGTCCAACCTCCACTAGAATATACTTAATTTTCTAAAAATACAATATTTTTTGTTAAATAATTTCACTTTTCAAAAAAAAAGCATTTATAACGTCTATATGACGTCATAAATACCTCATTTCATCCCTCTACACAAACGGTAAACTAGCAATTACCCCATTGTATAATTTGATTACGATATATACAATTACTGTACTAAATAATGTCCAAAACAAAATTTCAAAAAAGATTAATCCAATCAGTCCCATTAAGCTCATAAAATGACTCATTTTATATACTGTGTACACAAAATAAGTGGCTACTGTTACGACAAAAATACCAATTAACAAAACAAGTGACTGGATACCCACCGCTGATAGTAACGCCCCAAAAAAGAAAATGACGTAACCTCCACGTGCCACACTCATCGTTTCTCCATTTTGATCCTTCGAGAAAAACAGCATCCCTAGTTCATGAATCGTTTCTCCTATGAGCTTGAGCGCTGAAAAAAGCATAAAAAAACAGAGCGCAAACAGTATAAGTAAAAATACTTTTAGCTCCATATCCGATAAAAACTCTCGCATGCCTGCATATACACCAATTGCTTGAAATAAGTTCATCGATTCTGAAACAGCATAAATACCAAATGTTAAACTAAAAAGTAAAATCGTAAATAACGGTAAATAACCATATAAATATGGATTTTTCATAAAATTTTAACCCCATTTTTTTGTTGTTCCTTCATATTTAATAATACCCAATAAATATCGCTCCTCGCAACAACAGAAGGTAATAGTTGGCATGCAACGATACGAACTTTACGCTATAATTGGCTTATTGATATAAAACACATTTGAAAGGAGGCATTGCAATGCAAGTACTTGCCATATTCATTCCGATAATTGCAGCACTTTTGTTACCTTTACTATTTAAAAAAGTTCGAGCGATACACACGGGATGGTTTGTACTGCTAGTGCCACTCGCTTTACTAGGCTACTATATTCCATTTGTTAAAACAACGATGAATGGAGATACCGCTATCTCTACATTCGAGTGGATTCCGTCATTAAATATTGCTTTCACTTCTTATTTAGACGGATTGAGCATACTTTTTTCTATTTTAATTACAGGAATTGGCTCATTAGTGGTGCTGTATTCGATCTTTTATTTAGATAAAACGAAGGAACAACTGCATAACTTCTATATTTATCTATTAATGTTTATGACTGCGATGCTCGGGGTCGTACAATCTGACCATGTCATTACACTTTATTTATTTTGGGAGTTAACATCGATTTCATCGTTCTTGCTTATTGGCTACTGGTTTAATCGAGATAAGTCTCGCTTCGGTGCCTTAAAGTCGATGATGATTACGGTTGCTGGTGGTTTAATGATGCTTGGGGGCTTCGTTTTACTGTCCATCATGGGTGATTCTTTCTCTATTCGTGAATTGATTGCCAATGCTAGTACTATTGCTAACCACGAATATTTCACATTAGCCTTAGTACTCATCTTACTTGGAGCATTTACAAAGTCCGCACAGTTCCCGTTCTATATCTGGTTACCAGATGCAATGGAAGCGCCTACACCTGTATCAGCGTATCTTCACTCTGCCACAATGGTGAAAGCAGGCATTTACTTAGTTGCTCGTTTTACCCCTATTTTCGCGGTGTCAGAAGTATGGATTTGGCTTGTTGCAGGAATCGGGTTATTAACATTATTGTGGGGCTCTTTATTTGGCGCAAAACAAACGGACTTAAAAGGTATTTTAGCTTTCTCAACAGTGAGTCAGCTCGGTCTGATTATGTCCTTATTAGGCGTCAGTGCGATGGCCTTCCATGTAGAAGATGCGGCAAGCACTGTATTTAAATACGCTGGGTTCGCAGCGATTTTCCATTTGATTAACCATGCGACATTTAAAGGAAGCTTATTCATGATTGCTGGGATTGTCGACCATGAAACAGGTACGCGGGATATTCGCAAACTCGGCGGCTTAATGAGCTTAATGCCTGTCAGCTTTACTGTTGCATTAATTGGTAGTTTCTCAATGGCAGGACTTCCTCCATTTAACGGTTTCTTGAGTAAAGAAATGTTTTTAACAGCCATGCTTTCGGTTCAAGATTTCAACTTATTCAATTTTGAAACTTTTGGTGTACTATTCCCGATTATTGCTTGGGTAGCAAGTGTATTTACATTTGTGTATAGCTTCTACTTTGTGTTTAAAACGTTTACAGGTAAATTACAACTAGAAAAACTACCAAAGAAACCACATGAAGCACCGGTCGGTATGTTAGTTTCACCGGTCATTTTAGCAAGCTTTGTTGTGGCGATTTTTTTCATCCCAAATATTATTGGAGAGTATTTTGTGAAGCCTGCTGTGGCAGCAATCCAGCCATTCCTTTATACATCACCTGAGCAAATAGATGTACATGTACAAGCTTGGCACGGGCATATTACACCAGAATTACAGCTGACAATCGGTGTAGTCATTATCGGCTTACTGCTATTTGTATCGCTTGCCAAATGGCAAAAAGCATACGATGTATGGCCAAATAAGCTATCATTCAATAATTTGTATGATTTCATCATGAATGGTGTATTAGAAGAAGGCATGGAGAGCTTTTCTAAACTCTATATGACTGGTTCCATTCGCAAATATTTAACGTATATGTTTGCAGCGATTACCGTGATTGTTATTGGTACTTTGTTTATTACAGATGCTTTTGTCGTATCATTTGAAAACGTTTCGCCAATCGCGATTTATGACATCATACTAATCGTTGTCCTTGTCATCGGAACACTGACAACACTATTAGCCAAAACTCGTATTACAGCGATTGTCGGTCTTGGTGCAGTCGGCTATACAGTCGCGTTGTTCTTCGTTATTTTCAATGCACCGGACTTAGCACTCACACAACTTGTCATCGAAACCATTTCGGTTGCTCTATTTTTAATGGCATTTTACCATTTACCAAAGCTTGAGCGCGTCGAAGAACGTATGCGCTTCCAAATTGGACGAGCAATTATTGCGATTGCCGTTGGGGCAATGGTTACATTACTTGCTTTATCCGCCCACTCACAGAAATTGATCACATCAATTTCAGAGTACTATAAGGAAACGGTATACTCTCTTGCAGGTGGCGGTAATATCGTTAACGTAATCTTAGTAGACTACCGAGGATTTGATACACTATTTGAAATTACGGTTCTTGGGATTGCTGGGATGGGCATTTATGCGATGATTAAATTACGCTTAAACAGAAAGGAGAAAGCAAATGAGAACCAATAATTTAATCTTGCAATTTACGTCTAAAATTGTGTTCTTTATGATTTTCTTCTTTGCTGTGCATATTTTCTTTGCAGGACACTATACACCCGGTGGCGGTTTCGTAGGTGGGCTTTTAATGGCAAGTGCCATTGTTTTACTTGTAATCGCTTATGATTTAAAAACCGTACAAGCGATTTTGCCGCTAAATTACATGTATATGACAGCAACGGGGCTCATTTTAGCGTTAGGAACGGCTGCATTCCCAATGTTCCGAAACAAGCCCTTCTTTACACATTCTTATGATTACTTTAACTTACCGTTAATCGGCAAGACGTCACTTCATACAGCAGCATTGTTTGATCTTGGTGTATTTTTAGTTGTTGTCGGTGTGACAATGACCATTATTCAAACGATTGGGGAGGATGAATAATGGAAATTGTAATGGCTTTTGTGTGCGGCTTCTTATTTATGGCTGCGATTTACTTAATTTTATCGCGTTCCCTTCTGCGCATTATTATTGGAACAGGTTTACTCAGTCACGGGGCACACTTACTCATTTTAACAATGGGGGGCTTTGGTGGTGACCATCCACCTGTATTAGCAGATGGTGTCACAAGCTATGTTGACCCGCTTCCACAAGCGCTTATTTTAACAGCAATTGTTATTTCGTTTGGGGTTACAGCATTCTTCCTCGTACTCGCTTATCGTTCGTATCAAGAACTTGGCACAGACGATACGACTAAGATGAAAGGAAGTGAAGAGGATGATTAACTTCCTATTAATTCCGATTATCATCCCATTTTTCATGGGGATGGTATTAATGTTTTTACAAAACAATATACGACTACAGCGTATTTTAACGTTACTTACACTATTTTGTGCTTCGTCCATTTCGTTCCTTGTCATGTTGAAAGTAAAAACGGATGGTATTCAATCCGTTACATTCGGGAACTGGCCTGTACCATTTGGGATTACAATGGTCGCTGATGGCATGTCTACATTATTAGTGTTTACAACATTCGTTCTCGCGTTCTTCATTGCTTGGTATAGCTTTGAAACAATTGGACGTGAGCGAGAACAATTCTTCTACTACCCTGGCTTATTATTTATTTTAACTGGGGTAACAGGGGCATTTACAACAGGCGATATTTTCAACTTATTCGTATTCTTCGAAGTGTTGTTAATGTCTTCTTACCTATTGATTGTGCTCGGTGGAGAAAAAAAACAACTCCGTGAATCGATTAAATATATTTTAGTGAATGTCATTTCATCTGCTTTATTTGTTATTGCAGTGGCCTATCTGTATTCTGTTATTGGCACATTAAGTATGGCGGACATTTCAGTGAAAATTGCTGAGATCGGTCAGCCAGGTATTATTACAACGATCGCTGTGTTGTTCTTAATGGTTTTTGGCTTAAAAGCAGCGATCTTCCCGCTTTACTTTTGGTTACCTAGCTCATACGGTGCAGCACCAATTCCAGTGCTTGCGCTATTCGGTGCATTACTGACAAAAGTAGGTGTTTACGCGATTATGCGTACATATACACTGTTCTTTGTACACGATGTAGCGTATACGCATGAGTTACTACTAATCCTAGCGGTTCTAACAATTGTAGCTGGCTGCATCGGTGCACTTGCGACATTCAATGCGACACAAATTATCATCTATAATATCGTCATTGCCGTTGGGGTTATTTTATTTGGTGTTGCCCAAATGAATAAAATTGGCTTAGAAGGCGCAATGTTCTACTTAGTACACGATATGATCATTAAAGCTGTGCTATTTATGCTTGTAGGGATGATTATTTATATCTCTGGCACGGCCAACTTACGAAAAATGGGTGGCCTAATGAAAACATATCCCGCACTTGGTTGGTTTTATTTAATTGCTGCATTCGGTTTAGCTGGTATTCCACCACTTAGCGGATTCGTTGGAAAGCTATTAATTGTACAAGGTGGTTTCGAAGCAGGGAATATTTGGAGTAGTATTTTTATTTTAGCCTCTAGTTTAGTCGTATTACTTTCGGTTATTCGCATTTTCATCTATGCGTTTTGGGGGAGTGACGGTGAACGTGTGACGATAGAGAAACATCGCTACAATCGTATGTTTTATCCGACAGCTATACTTGTGATTATATCCATTGCATACGGTGTGGGGGCAGAATGGGTCACACCATTTATGGACAATACTGCGAAAATGCTTGTCGATCCAACGATTTATGTCGATGCCGTGATGAAAGGAGGAGAATAACATGGCCTTGCAAATTTTACTTAACTTCTCCTTAGCATTTTTATGGATGTTTTTATCAGATCACTTTACAGCAAACGGCTTTTTAATCGGCTTTCTTTTAGGAGCACTGTCCCTTGTGATTATGCGCCGCTTCTTTACAGGGCGCCTGTATTTGGAACGTGTTTGGTCCGTGATAAAATTAACGCTATTATTTCTAAAAGAGCTTGTCCTCGCGAATATAGCGGTATTAAAGGTTGTATTAAAGCCAAAATTGGATATGCAGCCAGCATTCTTTAAATATGAAACAGCATTAACAAAAGAATGGGAACTAACACTACTCTCAAGCTTAATTACATTAACGCCTGGTACAGTCGTCGTGCATATTTCGGATGATAATAAATACTTATACATTCATGCGATTGACTCGGCAGATATTGATGACACAATTGCATCCATTCGTGATTCATTTGAAAAAGCTATTTTGGAGGTGAGCCGCTTATGACAATATTTATTTGGAGCTCCATTGTCCTCATTACGCTTTCGATGATTATTATTATTTATCGCCTCGTCAAGGGACCAAATGCTTCTGACCGTGTCATTGCACTGGATACAATTGGGGTCTGCTTAATTTCATTAGTTGGCTTGTTTTCGATCATGGTAGATACAAGTTTCTTCTTGGAAATTATTTTATTGTTAGCGATTTTATCGTTTATCGGTACAGTTGCTTTCTCTAGATTTATAGAGAAAGGAGATATTATCGAACGTGACAACTCTCGCTAATATTTTAGTTATTGCTTTTATTGCGATCGGTGTATTATTTATCATCGTCACAGCTATCGGTTTATACCGACTGCCTGATCTATATACGCGTGCCCACGCTGCCTCAAAAAGTGCAACACTTGGTGTTATGTGTATTTTACTCGGTGTATTCTTCCACTTTTGGCTCATTGAAGATCATTTCAATGCTCGTATTCTACTCGGGATTTTGTTTATTTTCATTACAGGTCCTGTTGGGGGACATATTATGAGCCGTTCATCGTATATCGCGGGTGTTAAACCTTGGAAAGGTACCGTGCATGATGATTTAAAAGAAGAAATCGAACGAATGAAAAAAGAACAAGGGATTCAATAAGTTAAAGCACACAAAGCTCATGTTACGCTTTGTGTGCTTTTTATGTTTTAAAAATGGTTAGCATTAATAGTATGGATATGGTGAGTATGGTCCGTATGGTGAATACGGTCCATATGGCGAGTATGGTGGGTATGGTGGGTATGACGGATATGGTGGATAGATAGCATTTCCTAAAAAGCTACCTAAAAACCCGCCTAAAAATGGGCCTCCAAATGGAAAAAGTGCTCCGCCAAAGCCCGGTCCTCCGAAAAATCCGCGCCCTGGTCCTCTGTTATAACGAGGCCCTCCTCCGTAAAAGCGTGACATTACATCCCTCCTCTACATTAAAGTATGATAAAAGACTAGGATTGCACTTGATATACGCCTATTCCCTATGCTTACTAAAATATTTCAAATAGAAAGCACCCTATCGCCTAACAATAAAGCGACACGATGCTTTTCAACACTTTCAAATCAATGACGCCTCGTTATACTTTAGTTTACCTGCATAACAAACGCTGCCAATGTACGCACCATAACACCTGTACCACCTTTTGGGCCGAGGTCATGTGCCGCATTTGCATCCGATGTCCCCGCAATATCTAAATGAATCCAAGGTGTGTCTTCTGCAAACTCGCCAACAAATCCACCAGCGAAAATCATATGCCCATCACGCCCCGGTGAGTTGTTTAAGTCTGCCATATCAGATTTACGAATACGTTTTTTGTCTTTTTCTGTAAGTGGTAGTCGCCAAACGAATTCATCTGTTTCCGCTGCTGCCTTCATAAAGCTTTCAAAGAATTCGTCGTTATTCGTTAAGGCACCTGTTTTATCCATACCAAGCGCGACAATGACACCACCTGTTAATGTGGCCACATCAATTAAGTAGTTGGCTCCTTGCTGTTTAGCATATGTGACGGCATCTGCCAACACTAAACGCCCTTCAGCGTCTGTATTTAGCACTTCTACCGTCTTTCCGCTGTACGTTGTAATGACATCATCGGGCTTAAAGGCAGTACCTGACAC
Source organism: Lysinibacillus sp. RU7 (assembly GCF_057837305.1). NCBI lineage: Bacteria > Bacillati > Bacillota > Bacilli > Caryophanales > Bacillaceae > Lysinibacillus > Lysinibacillus sp. RU7. Next base: position 28,730 of record NZ_JBYQFK010000003.1, read on the forward strand.
CATATTGTCTGTTGCCCCAATGACCGCGACAACATTACGCTTTGGACGTGTTTCACCAATAATTTTCATCGCCCCAAGAACAGCGGCTGCACCACCCATATCCCCTTTCATACCGACCATTGATTCACGCGGCTTTAATGAATAACCACCTGTATCATATGTGACCCCTTTTCCAACAAAGCCAATAACATCTTCCCACTTATCTTTCGCCTGATATTTCAACGTAATCAAACGTGGTTCTTCCGTTGAGCCTTGGTTGACACTTAAAATGCCGCCCATCCCTAATTGTTCGAGCTGTGCTTTATCTAAAATTTCTACTTCAAAATCATATTGCTTCGCTAGCTCTACTGCATAATTCGCTAAGTCTGTCGCGGTTAACATATTAGGTGGTAAGTTCACTAAACTTCGCGCTTCATTCACCGCTTCTGCATAAATCCACCCTTCGTTAAAGCTAGCTACCATTTCTTCCATATGAGCTGTTGTGACAAATTCTACACCATCAAGATATGTGTCCGCTTCATTTGATGATGTTTTATAATTTGGTACGGTATAAAAGCCCATATGAATACCTTCTGCTGCAAGGAATGCCACATCTGTTTCTGCCATTGCTGGTGTGACGAATGAATCTAACCAAATGGCATAGTCATTCACTTTTAGCGCTTTGAGTTCTTTCCCTACTAAACCAAATGTTTCACGTAAGTTTTCCTTTGTCACTGTTTTTCCTTCTCCCAAGCCAACAAATACTACACGTTTTATATTGGTATTTGCTGTAGTAACAGGAAACTTCATAATTTTTTTACGATCTGAGCTAATTTCCCCTACACGAATCCATGTATCTAATGCGCTACCGAAAAACGCACTAAACGTTGGCCAATTTTTCATTTGTTCACGGTGTTTTTGCACCCCAATAATGATCGTTTCTGCCGTTATAGATGAAAATGTTTTACTTTGGGCAATAATCTTCATATAAAAGTCCCCCTTCAATATTCATTTCTACTTTATTATAACGCTTTCCCGATTATTTCGGTTAGCGAAGTTTAATTTTTTTCACTTTTCGGAAAATATGATATGATGGTGACAACTTCTTTTGAAAGGGATGATGTGATGGCACTCCTTCAAAACACTCCTCTGATCCTAGGATTATTGGCAATACTTTTTGTACAATTTTTAAAAGTCCCGATTTATTTTATTGTGACAAAGAAAGTAGACTGGTCACTACTAACGTCTACAGGAGGGATGCCGAGCTCTCATTCTGCTGCTGTGACAAGTGTAGCAACGGCAGTCGGGTTTGAAACGGGCTTTGATTCTCCTACTTTTGCTGTTGCAGCCATGTTAGCTATGATTGTCATGTATGATGCTCGTGGGATTCGTTATCAAGCGGGACAGCATGCGGCTGCCTTAAATGAGATTCGTCGGGATTTACAAATCTTTTTCCGCGATATTACACGCTGGCCTAAAATGAATGAAGAAGAAAAGAATGAGGAGTTAAAAACCTTGTTAGGCCATAAAAGAAGTGAAGTATTAATAGGTGCTTTAGCAGGGATCTTCCTCAGTTGTCTTGTCTATTACGTCGGTTAATCGCACATCGATCAAAAAAGAACACGTACAGCTATAAACGTAAGCCGTCGCCTCGCTACCACCTACTAGAAAGAAAGCGCAAATATTTTTCCCCTTACGCATTAAAATCGATTTTTTTAATACCTTAATTTTGTCATGTAGCGAAAATGAGATACAACTTAATTTAAAATAAGCGTCAAATCGGGACTATTTACTCAAAATGGCACTTATCCTGAATTAAGTCGTATATCAAAATCAGCCACTTGCGTTTTAATCGATTTTTTTAATGTATGTATAATTTTCTTATTAAAAAAACTCACGTTATCCTTTTTTCTTATTATGATACAGAGAAATTTACGTTTTTTTATAAATAACGACATCAAAAAGGGACATACCCATCTTTTGGCATGATGACGCATTTTCCCGAAAAAAGCGCGATTATACCCATGTTCTCCCCTAAAATCGCTCTTTTCCGTTTATTACACACGCCTTCTCTTTAGTAAATTTCTCTCTTTTTTATCATAGCAGCTACTCGTAAAGCGTTCTATTTTGAATGAAAACAGGCATTTTTCAACTAAAATGCAAGTAAATAAGGTAGTTCACTCACAAGATGCAGGAAAATTTTTGAAGTCAATCGTTATATTGGAATACTAATCTAATGTTTCAAGAAGAGGATTAACAGGAAGACAATAAAAAAACATGCACCGAAATGATGCATGTTAAAACATTCTATATCCTGCTTTGCGTAAGTAAATCATAACAACTCCCGCAACGATTGCTCCCGCAAATCCACCAGACAAAATCGCAATATCTACAATTTGCAGTGCTTGCAGTTTATCCATTAATGCGGGGAATGCTGTTCCTGGCTTAAAAATATAATCAAGGAAGCTGACTTCATCTACGATCAATACAACAACAACTGGATACACAATTGCCATAAGCCATGTCATGCGAAGTAACATGTTTAATAAAAAACCGATACCAAAAAACATCACGAAAAATAGCACGACTGAAATGATTAATTGAACTAAAGAAACAGAACCACTCATCTATGTAAACCCTCCAATTTTCCTTTCATAAGTTTACATGATAAATCGAAGGCTTTCAATGTTCCTGTTTAGTTTGTCCCTCTATTGTCACATGTCTATTTTTTGATAAACAAATTGTATTTCGTATAACCGAAAACTTCTTCCGGAACGATATGATCCATATTATCTAACATATGGTGCTCTACTTGACTCTGCGCTACTTCCTTGAGCATTTGATTAGCCTGTTCATCAACGGCTAATTGTGCTGGCGTCATCCAACACGCCTCTGAAATTTCATCCTCCTGCACGATAATGGGTTGCGTATCGTCTACAAGAGTGCAGTAAAGAATCGCCATATTATCACTGATTTCACCACGAATAACTCCTGTCCTAAAGCCAACTAGCCCTTTGACGATACAGTCAATACCTGTCTCTTCTTTTATTTCACGAACAGCTGCGTCATCAATCGTTTCTCCTTCTTGAACAAAACCAGCAGGCAGTGACCAGCGCCCTTTTAGCCCACTATAGCATTTTTTGACGACCAGCCATTCGCCCTTGCTATTTTCAACGATGCCACATGCCCCTAGCCATACTTTTCCTCGGTCTTTTTTCATCCCTGTATCAACCCTTTACATAAATTACTACCTATTATAGCGGGTAGTAGTAGTACATATAAAGAAAAACACCATCCTTTTTAAGATGATGTGTAGGTATTGAACCAAAAAAAGACAAAGCCATCAATGTGGCTTTGTCTTTTTAATGCTACATAGGCATTACATTAGAAGAATTTGAACTTCCCTTTTTTCAGCGTTAAACCTACGCCACCTACTAAGAATAATGCGCGGTCGTCAACTACTTTTTTCAGCGCAGAAGCTGTTTTACCTGTATATTTGCGACCTAATGCGTCACCAATTGCATCTTCATGACCTAAAGAGCATACTGCACCTTTATCAGAATATACAAATGTTTCTGTGTCTTCGCCATTCATTAAGTGTTTGATGTTTTTAGCGATGTTTACGGCTTGTTGCATAGCAATTTGAGCTGTTGGTGGATATGGACGGTTCGCTTCTTTGTTTAGAAGGAATGCACAATCACCTACTACGAATACATCATCAAAACCTGGTGCACGCATATCTTCACGAACAGCGATACGAGCACGGTTGTTTTCGATACCTGAACTTTCTACTAAAGCGTTACCACGTACTCCTGCAGCCCAGATCACTGTACCTGCTTTGATGAATTCGAACTCGTCTTCACCTTTTTTAATTTTAACGCCCTCTTCAGTTGCTTCTACAACCGGTGTGCCGATTGAAAACTCAATTCCTTTTTTAGACAATTGCGTTTTTGCATATTCTACAAGCTGTGGATCAAAACCTGGTAATACCATTGGTGCTGCTTCTACACAAAGTACACGTACTTTTTCTTGTGGAATATCAAATTCTTTACAAAGTTCTGGCACACGGTTACCAAGCTCACCTAGTAACTCAATACCAGTAAAGCCAGCACCACCTACAATGATTGTCAGTTTGCTGTCATCTTTTTCTTCATCTAATGACCAAGAAGCGAATTGATATTCGATATGCTCACGAATTTGACGAGCAGCGTTTAAGTTTGCTAAAGAAAGTGCATACTCTTTTAGGCCTGGAATACCGAAAGTCTCACCTTCAAAACCAAGACCTATTACTAAATAGTCATATGTGAATTCACCCGCAGATGTATCAACTTTTTTCGTATTTACATCAATACCTTGAACTGTTGCTTGTACGAAACGAACGTTTTGGTTAATTACGCTTGAAATTGGATAACGGGCTTTGTCTGGAGAAATAGTACCAGCTCCAACTTCATGTAACCAAGTCGTTTCATAGTGATAATCATTTTTATTAATTAAAATGATTTCTGCTTGATCACCGCTGATCATCTTTTGTAAATTAACAACAGTAGTCAATCCGCCATACCCTGCGCCTAATACTAAAATTGTTGGTCTTTTCACTGGAATCAAAACCCCTTTAATTTTATTGTACTAGCGCAAGACAAACAAAAAAGAAGTACAAAATATATACTTCAGTAGTTTGTTACGCTAGGTCGACATATTTTTCGACATTAATTCCTAACTATTATACTATAATAGCCCTTTTCCAGCGTAATTTCAATACATTAATATATACTATAAAAATTTCAACACGTATATCCGTTACAGTTACTGAATAAAGAATTATTATGACTTTAGGAAATGTACCTCAACTCAAACTTTTATGCAACTGAAGCCGCCCTTTCTTTATAGAATGGCGGCTTTTTAGAAATTAATTCACAATATTGTGTTCATATAAATAATTGTAGGAAATATCGATAAATAGATATTGATTATTAGGTAAAGCCATACTAAATGTTCGTGTTAATTCTCCTGTTTCAATATCTGAGTAAGCAGATGATAGATTGGCTACCTGATCTTGGCGCATTTTCAATAAATTTTGTAAAAAATATGGTCGCCAGCTCCAATTTTTGCCGAGCGCCTCTTCTTCAAGCATCCACTGATTGTGCTTCCATGTAATATTCGGTGTCGTTTGGAATCCTTCACCATTACAAATATATAAACGGAATGTATACTCTTGTAATTGTTGTGCCAGCTCATTTAATTTCTCTACTTGATCACTCGTTGGACCAATTTGTTCCACGCTTGACGTAATTTTTTTCTCGAGTTTTTTTAATTCCTCTAATTTATGCTTCAGTAGCTTTTTTTCCGTCGCTATAAATTGCTCACATTCATCACGAAAACGTGGTTTTAATGTATCGCGTGGGATAAAAGATGACGCTGGCTTTTGTAAATAAGCACCTTTATAATAGCGGGCACCATTTTTCCAACCGTGTTGCAATTGGTAAATGTTATCAATACCATTCACCATAAGCGATGCACCCATTTTCAAAGCAAGTGTGCGAAGTGTTGTAAATACATAATTTTGACTGCCCCACTTATTATAGTTAAGCTCACTTACATTAATACTTAGTACACTCGGCTCTAACATTAAAATCGCATTGAGTTGGCTATGTGCACCAATATTCGCTAAACCAATTTTCACACCATATGTTTTAATGTATTTGATGACATGGTGTACATGTCTAATATCTCCTTTAAACAGATGCTCATTCATCGTCAGTGTAATATGATGCAGTTTGTGCTCAGGAATGAGTTCTTTTAATAAGGAAAAATAACTTTCGCCAAAATCAGTCATTAATAAGTTCGGATTACATGGAATATATAGATCAATTTGGTCAATTTCATGTAAGGCAGATTCAATGGCTTGACGTACAACCATTTGCTCTACTTCTGCTCTAATCTCTTCGGGTACTTCGTCACTATATGTAAATTGTTCAATATCGATTACTTTTTCTTTGTCTACAATGCGCCCGGTTACTTCATACGCAACAATGCTATGTTCATCTGCACTATAAATTGGCTCATACAAAATTTCTATTCGGTCTAACTTATCTAATACTTCTAGCATATCCATTGGACAACCTCCTCACCCTTTACCATAGCCTTATGATAAAGCAAACGTTTCAATAATTCAAAGTAAGTCACTAATTACTAGTAACATCATCAGAATTAACCTTTTTCAAGTAGATTATATACAATGGATAGCGGCTTTGGCACATAGGGAGTGATAGTACCTACATTATCACGCGGTTAGACGCATATCGCATTAATTAGTAGGTGGTTTGATTATAGAAGAAAAGTGAAAAAAGAGGATACTAAAGAGGAAATAAAAAGAGCATTTATCCCTCTTTTGTTTACGCTATGTGTTTAGATATTTCTTACTTAAACTTTTGGGATTATCATTCTATTTTTGATACTCAAAAGAGCCATCCTATCTTTAGGACAGCTCCTTATGTTTACCTATTTTCATTGTTATTCACAATCGCCTGGTGTTCCTTCACGCTGGGCTGCTTTAAAGCTTGTGCCGCATCCACAGGAAGCAATCGCATTGGGATTCTCGATTGTGAAGCCACCACCCATGAGTGATTGTTTAAAGTCAACTTCCGTACCTTGTAAAATAGGTGCATCTTCACGACTTACAACAATTTGTAACCCATGTTGCATATCTAAATAATCGTCTTCGTTAATTGTTGTATCAAAGGCCATGCCATAAGAAAGTCCGCTACAACCGCCGCCCTTAACAGCGACACGTAAATACGAACCTTCCTCCTCGTTATGTTTCATCATTTCCTTTACTTGAAACGAGGCCGCTTCCGTTAAAATAATTACTTGTTTTTCATTTGTCATTCGTGTCACCTTCCTTCTTTTTTATCATATCAAGTGTGTGGAACTTGTGACAACAAAAGCGTTTCAAAAAATATTAATAAAAATCATTCAGACACGTTACTAAATACTGTTATAATAGTCTTACGAATAATAGATTAAGGGGTTTAGAGAAATGGAACTATCACCTTATTATGAAAAAAAAATAGACTGTTTGAACTGCAAGAAGAGCTTCCCCACATTAAAAGTACGTTCTAAATTCATAAAAGTCGCTTCCTCAGAAAGCGACTTTCAACCTATTTACGCTGATGAAAATGTACAAGCATTGTACTATAATGTGTTCGTTTGTGAACATTGCGGATTTTCTTTTACCGAAGACTTTACGAAATATTTTGCCCCAGGTATAAAAGAACAAATCGATGAGCAAATCACAAAAAAATGGGTGCATCACGACTTCAACGGAGAGCGAACTGTATTCCAAGCCATTCAAGCATATAAACTGGCTTTACTTTGTGCGGATATTAAGAAAGAAAAATCGGTAGCGAAAGCCGGCCTTGCGTTACGTTTAGGATGGCTTTATCGCTCATTAAAAAATGATGGGCAGGAACAACGATTTTTAAAAATCGCACGCGACCAATATATGGAATCTTTTTCTACTGAAGATTATGCCAATACACAAATGTCTGGCGTACGTATTATGTACATCATAGCAGAGCTTTCTCGTCGACTAGGTGATTATGAGCATGCTACTCGCTTCTTCTCGAAAGTCATCGAAAGCCAACGTGCCGGTGGCGGAGAGGCAAAACTTGTTGAAATGGCAAAAGAGCAATGGGAGTTAGTACGAGCAGATCGTACATAAATGGTAAATAAAAAAGCAAGGGGGTATCCAGAAAGTAAAAGCTTTCAACACACCCCCTTTACTAGTTTAAAAGAGCTATTATTTTAGAATACTTGCTCTACTTCGATAATACCTGGTACTTCCTCTAGAAGTGCACGCTCAATACCTGCTTTTAATGTAATTGTAGAACTTGGGCAGCTGCCACATGCACCTAAAAGGCGTAATTTTACGATGCCGTCCTCGATATCTACAAGTTCACAGTCCCCTCCATCGCGAAGTAAAAACGGACGTAATTTATCTAAAACTTCTTGTACTAGTTCTTTTTGTTCTGTTTCTGTCATTTCTCTCGACTCCTTTCACTAAAATCATTATAATGTGAAGAAACGAAAAAATCCAATGTTGAATGATGAAAGGTCGGTATAATGATGGAACAAACAAAAGCGATGATTGAAGTATATGGTGCAGATATACAATGTGCGAGCTGTGTAAACGCCCCATCATCTAAAGATACATACGAATGGTTACAAGCAGCAATTGATCGTAAGTTCCCCAACCAACCATACACAATCCGTTACATAGACATAGAAAGTGAACTCACAGATGCACGTGATTTGGATTACGCAAATCGGATTCATGAAGATGAATTTTTTTACCCACTTGTATTAATTAATAATGAAGTAGTGGGTGAAGGGTATGTGCAGATTAAACCTGTATTTACTGCTTTAGAGAAGCTGGGTTATACTTCCATATAATACAAAGGTGTCTCATTTGTTTTATGAGACACCTTTTATTATTATGAATTATGGTTTTGATACTTATACATCCATAGTAAACCCGATTTCATTAAACGTGCGATACGCCCTGTAACGGTCGTATCTGCTAAGTATACAAATCCTTGTTTTTTACCTAAAGAGCCCATAAAGCCTTTTAGCTTAATGTCTGGCATTGTTTCTGGCAATGCTCCACCACTCCAACGCATTTTTAATACTTTCACAACGCGCTCTGCTTGTTCTTCTGCCAGTTGTGCTGTCGGTGGTAACTCCGATGAAGCACAGTCACCAATGACGTAAATATGCTCGTCACTTGGTAAGTTGAAGTATTGTGTGACAATAGGACGATCAAATTTATCTTTTTCTACTTCCATCTCACGTACAATTTTTACAGGTTGAACACCTGCTGTCCAAACAATCGCATCTGCCTCAATCACTTGATCATGATTATATAAAAGATTCGGTTCAACACGTGTAATGTTCGACTGTGCGATTACTTCAACATCATGTTTTTCAAACCAAGATTTAATATAGTTACTTAATTTTTCTGGGAAATCGCGCAAAATACGATGTGAACGGTCGAATAGCTTAATGTTTAAATCTGCTCGACTTTCACGTAATTCACTTGCCAGCTCAATACCTGATAGTCCTGCCCCTACAATCGCTACAGTTGAACCTGGTGCTAAACCACATAACTTTTCAAATGTACTGCGAGATTTAGCAATTGTCTGAATACTATATGTGTTCTCCGCCGCGCCAGGTACCCCGTGATACTTATCTTCACAACCTAAACCAATGACTAAATCGTCATATTCTACAACGTGGCCATCTTCTAAATAAACGACCTTTTCTTCACGGTCCACTCGTACGACTTCTCCATATACCTTCTTTAATCGGTCATGTTCTGGAAATGCTACACGTACTTCCTTATCCGTTGAAGTACCAGCTGCTAATGCATAAAACTCTGTTTTTAAACTATGGAAAGGTGCACGATCTATTAACGTAATTTCCGTATCAAGAGGTAAATTATTTGGTAATAAACGTAGTAATACACGCATATTACCGTATCCGCCACCTAATAAAACTAATTTTTTCATATTGTTCTCCTTTATACACTCTACCATTCTAATATGTTCACAAAGTATCCATAAATGAGTATAGCCGATTGTGAGATGTTTCACAATATATTATTGTAGTTTTGTGAAGTTTTTCACAAGTTGTACGAATTGACGAAAAATCCAAATCCAAGTAGCATACTTACTGTGAGGTGACACAACATGAATCCATTGGTAGAGTTTTGTATTAGCAATTTAGCAAATGGTACCCAAAAAACATTCGAAGCACTTGAAAAAGATCCAAATATTGATGTGTTAGAATACGGTTGTTTAAGTTATTGTACGAAATGCGCGAATTCCTTATATGCAGTCGTAAATGGCGATATCGTCGAAGCACATACAGCTGATGAATTAACTCAAAAAATTTATGCATATATCGAAGAAAATCCGATGTGGTAAACGGCTAATTTGTTATGTCGTTAGATTAAACTTATAAATGCCCTCTTTTTTGTTTTATTATGCATGAATACGAAGCTTTGTTTCTCGATTTTTTCAAAAAAACAATTAAAAACCGCGTCTTTTATAGACGCGGTAGCTTAGTTAAATCCTCTACAATATACGTTGGCTGTGCAGGCATTGATTTGACCACTTCCGGCGCTGTGACACCTGTTGCCACATGTACGGTAATACAACCGTAGTTAATACCACATAAAATATCCGTATCATAATTATCGCCGACCATGACAAAATCATTGCGTGCAATATCGTGCTCTTCTGCAATCATTTCGAGCATGACAGGTGACGGCTTCCCGATAAATAACGGCTCCACCCCGCATACATTCGCAACCATACGTACAAACGAGCCGTTCCCTGGTACGAAACCATCTTCTGTCGGAAAACGAATGTCTTCATTTGTACCGATGAGTTTTGCCCCTCGCTGCACGGTTAAGCACGCTTCAGCAAGACGTTTATAATCAATTGTCCGATCAATCCCCATCACCAGCACGTCTACTTCGCCTTCGTCTGTTACCGTAATGCCTTCGCCTTCAAGTGCTGCTCGAATACCATCTGCACCAATTACGCGCACCTTTGCTTCACTGTAATTTTTAGCCACGTACTTGGCTGTTGATAAGGCACTCGAATAAATATTCGAAACAGGTGCGTCTACACCGATTGCTTGTAATGCTTGTTGTAGCTGCTCACGTGTTTTGGAAGAATTATTTGTGACATAAAATGGTTCATTGCCTTCTGCTTGTAATGCTTTTATAAAGGCTATCGCAGTAGGAATACCTGTTTTCCCTCGGTACACTGTGCCATCTAGGTCAAAGCAAAAACGTTTCATCTTACTTGTCCTCTGGTAAAAAGGCAGAAACAGGCCCTAGCTCATTTGTTAAGTAGTCTTGCACTTTCCCTGGGAACGCTTTAATAGCTGGTAAGTTTGTCGTTAAAACATGTAGTACTTCCGCGTCATTCACTTGAATGAATTCACGTACTAGCATTTTGCGTAAGCCCACTACTACTTTTAATGGAGCATCCATTTCAGGTGTAATTACTTTTTCATCGACTAAAATGTCGATAATATCCTCATAGCTACCTGGGTCGCGCATAATGAAACCATCAATCATTAAATTACCGACGTCCATCATGGATTCCATTAAATTATGACCGATTCGTTGTAGCGCTAATTTATTGACAGTTGAATCTAACCAATCCGTGTTTGCTTCTAACACCGTGATTAATTCATTCATATGTTGTAAATTTAACGTAATTTTGTTGCGGTCTACGAAGTACATAAAGTACAGCCTCCAATCAATATATGTTGATACTGTTTTCCTATATATAGTACCATATTATAGAGGATTGGAAGGAGCTTTCGCGAATATGGAACGATTTTTCTTATATGATGATGTTGAAGATACAAAAACGCGCTTTGTGAGCTTTACGGGCAAAACGCAACGCTATGATTTAGCGATTTTACAAAGTAGCCGTTTCTTCGGAAAAGTGCTTGTACTCGATATTCAATTTGGTCGCTTTGCCATTATTGGACCAGACGATGTCGAAGAGCCTGGTTACTTAGAACAGGTGTACAATCGAACAGAAGAAGAAGCAACAGACTTACGAGACTACTTACGTGAATTATTAAGTTAAAAAGACACATCTCAACCTATTTTGGTCGAGATGTGTCTTATCTTTGCGGATCGAAACGTACACTTTTCGATCCGCTTATTCGATAGGCTGATTTATTTCTTCTTGTGTAGGCATAACAGTCGGTGCCTTCCCTACTTTTTTCACGATAAAATAGGCACAGCCAAAATTACAGTATTCAAATAAATAATCTTGAAGCGTACTAATTTTTGTATCAAATGTTGCTTTTTGATTTTTATCATCAAAGAACCCTTTTAACCGCAGTTGACCATATCCCCAATCACCTACGATATAATCATATTTCACTAAAATATCCGAGTAACGCTCTATAAAAACCTCTTCTTTAAAGCCCTCTCGTACATTTTCAATGAGCTCATACACATAGCCTTCTGCTAGTATCATGAATACACCACCAATCTATTACCATGTTAAAGCAAAGTACAGCTTGAAATCAACTTGTTTGCGAATCGTGTAGTAGACGCTCTTTCGCTGCAGCATTTACTTGTTCATCCGCATGGTAGCTACTACGCACTAATGGTCCTGCCTCACAATGCGAGAATCCTTTAGACATGGCAATTTTACGTAACTTACCAAATTCAAGCGGCGAGTAATATTTTTTTACCGGTAAATGTTTTTTGGTCGGTTGTAAATATTGACCAATCGTCATAATATCTACATTATTTGCACGTAAATCATCCATTACTTCAATGATTTCATCCCATGTTTCACCAAGGCCAATCATTAGGGACGATTTTGTTGGAATATCTGGCTGCATTTCCTTTGCTTTACGTAAAAATTCAAGTGAACGGTCATATTTTGCTTTTGCACGTACTCTTGGTGTTAAACGACGAACCGTTTCAATATTATGATTTAAGATATCTGGTTTCGCATCCATTAGTAGTTGTAAGTTTTCCTCTACTCCTCCTAAATCAGACGGAAGTACTTCAATCGATGTCAATGGTGACTTTCGGCGAATGGCACGAATAGTTTCTGCAAGTACACCTGATCCACCATCCTTTAAATCATCGCGTGCTACCATTGTAATGACCACATGTTTTAAATTCATAATGGCAACCGAATCTGCTACACGTTCTGGTTCCGCTAAATCTAATTCTGTCGGTAATCCTGTTTTGACTGCACAGAAACGGCATGCACGTGTACAAACGGAACCTAAAATCATCATCGTTGCTGTACGGCGCTCTCCCCAGCATTCATGAATATTTGGGCAACGCGCTTCCTCGCACACCGTATGCAGATTATTTTCGCGCATTAACTTTTTCAGCGCTTTATATTCATCGTTTGTATTTAATTTTATCTTTAACCACTCCGGCTTTCGTAAGTGCTCTTCTTTGTTGTTCGTTGGTTTACAAGATGTCATGAACTTCCGCCCCTTATTGATATCCCAAAATTTTTGTATATTGCATTACTGATGTCAATGTAACATATATGAACTCACCCAACAACCGGCTTTTCAAATAATCCTACTATTTCCATACTAATCATACGGTATAGGAACCTCTAAAGATGGCTGTACGCCTTCCCCTCCACCTGTATAAATATGTGGCACTGTACCCCTTATTAAACCAATTGCAACTGGAATATACTGTTCTACCCTAGCAGATTTACTGGCGAACGGAATAATAATCTGTACATTTACTTCTAAATGTATACTAACCTCTACATAGGCATTATTAATCCCAAATTCGCGAATTGTTGATTCTACACCACTGTGCACATTGCCAATGATATGAAAGCGAATTGGAATGGTCGGTCCTAAATTCCCAAGAAGGGGTAAATTCAGCGCTTGCCCCATCGGCACGAAAAATACGATTCCATCCCCCGCTTCCATTCTCCCCACATCATACTCTACATTTTCAAGGCTTGGTAAACGTGATAAATCACCGTTCTCCGCTTGCTCTAAATACTCTTTCACAAGCGCTGTCGTCTCAGCTCGCACTTGATTGATAATATCTGTGTTAAGCTTAGTCGTAACCATACTATCGCTTGTACCCGGTGGAAGATCTACAATAATATCATTTACATCGAGTACACTTGAAGTGCGAGAATTAATCGCTTTGCTGACAACATAAGAAGCAACCTTTTCTGTTTGTACCTCGGCATACTGTAAATACGTCGGCATAATGCGACTATTTAAATAATACAAAGACATAATGACCATTACAACTAAACTGACAAATAACATCGTTAGTTTGGCCGAAGCTTTTTTTCTCCTCTTAAACTTCATCTTACGCCGTTTAGCAAACAAAAAAATCCCCCTCCTCTACAATATGAGAAGGGAGAAATGACTATTCGACAGGTGTTATGTAATCCATCTCTACTTTATCAATTAAGAGACTTGGCACTTCAGCTAAATTGATTTCATATGTTGCATTCAAAATTTCATCATCTTCTTCAAAAATACGTACAAAAGGACGATCAGGTTGCTCTGTATTTTGCTTAAATACTACACCACGTCGACCATCTGCTAATAGCAAAATCGTGCCATTTGGATAATGGACTACGCTTTTGCGCAATGCTTCTACTACACGTGGGCTGAAAATAGTTCCACTTCCAGCTTCAATGATAGCCATTCCTTGAGAAGGTAATAATTTCTCCCGATACACACGATTCGACGTTACTGCATCAAATACATCTGCTACCCCTATAATTTTCGCAAATGGATGAATCTCAAAATCAACAAGGCCACGCGGATATCCGCTCCCGTCAATTCGTTCGTGATGTTGGAATGCACAGTGCGCAACGAGCAACGAAACAGAGTGCAAATTCCGTAGTAAATCAAAGCCATAACGCGCGTGATTTTTCATCACTTCAAATTCTTCATTTGTTAGGCGACCTGGCTTCAATAAAACATCAGTCGGAATTAACAGCTTCCCTACATCATGCAACATAGCGCCAATACCGATTAAACGTAAATCCTCATAAGAATAACCCATTTCTTTCGCTATGGCTAATGAATATAAAGTAACTTGAAATGAGTGTTGATATAAGTATTCATCATACAAGTAAGCATCTGTTAAAACCGTTAAAATTTCTTCACTATCCAAGATGGAGCTCAATAAATCTTCAACAATTGTACCAATCGCTTTTGATTGTTGGTCTAATACAAAAGAAGCTTGCTCTCGTTTTGCTACTTTTACAGACTGGAATGACTGTGTAATTTTGTTGACAACTTTATTACGTACTTCTGGTCTTACTGTTTCTTCAATTTCGATACCGTATGATATGCTATCTTCAATATAAACATATTTTATATTTAATTGTTTTAGTCGTAGTAGGATTCGATCTGTTACAACTACTCCCTTTTGGAGCAATGGATGACCCGCTTCGTTCCAAATCGTTCTACCGACAATCATCCCAGATCTGAGTACATTGATTGATATTAATCGCATTAACTTGGTAAACTCCCATCTTTGTAATTACGTTAACTAAATTATAATCCCCTTTCTATAAATAGGAAAGTAGCTGAAAACATGTTATTTTTTGTTTTGTAAATAAGACAAAAAAATATCACGTAAGAAAGTTGGTAAATAATACTGTTTTTTAGCGTATTTAAATGTAGGGAAGAAATAGCCAAATGTAAATAAATCAAGCGTTGCGAGTTTATACGTTTTTGTTGGTTCTACTTGTTGATCACCAATAAATAATTTTCTTTGCTTATTCATGCTGATGTTATACATCAATAACTTTCCGAACACAATCCCGCGAAAACCAAGGCCCTTTAACTGTAATTGCGGCCATTCTTCATTTTGCGCCTGCATATACATTTCCTTTAATTCCGCTCCTGTTAGTTCCATTAAGCAAAGGTTAATTGGATGTGGCAAAATCTTATGCATATCAAATGTACTAACATATCCTTTTTTCAAATCTTCAACAAAAATCCCTGCATTAAACATGACACAATCTGCATCTGTATAATCAAAAACCGCTTTGGCAAATAACCGAGATAAAGGCGAGTGATGAAACCATTCTTTATAATATGTTTTTGGTAATTGCGTAACAGGTTCCGACAATAATGCTTCTCCCTTTTTTACTAAACTATATACAAATTCAGCTTCTCCCGGCACCATCGTCAGTTGTCCGTTCTCAATTAACTCTTCCTCCATTGACTCAATGCCCTGCTTGTCATGGTTATATGAAATCGTTAAATGTCCGGTAAACTGACCGAACTTACCGCCACCGGTTAATAGCACACCATTGACAAGTTTCCCTTGTGGAAAAACATGATGTGTATGTGCTCCAAAAATGACATCAAGACCTGGACATTCTTTTGCAAGTAATTCGTCATCTGTAATGCCTAGATGTGATAAGCATACAATGATATCGACTTCTTTTCTTAACTGTTGCACGAGTAAAATCAGCGCTTTACGTGGCTCTGTTACTTCCCAATTCAGTGTACGGTAAAACACATCAAATTGCGCTGTAGCACCGATCACAGCAATTTTAGTACCGTAAACAGTCGTTAAAATGCTATATGGCTTTAACCAATTGGGATTGTCCCCTTTGATGGCGTTAAGATTTGCGACCACAACATCAAATTGAGCACCCTCATAAAGAGCCGATAACTCCTCAAATGACAGCGTAATCCCTTCATTATTACCAATTGTTACAACATCGTACTCCGCCTCATTTAAAAGCTGAACATTGCCTTTCCCGAGCGTTGCCTCTGTATAAATATTCGAACGATCCAGATGATCCCCAATGTCCAATAAAAAGCTAACCTCACCCTTGCTTGCGAGAAGCTGACGCTGCTCTTTTATAAAGGTCTGCATACGTAACCAATATTCGAAATGGCTATGTAAATCGTTCGTGTGAAAAATATGAATTTTTTCGAGCACCACCATCACCTCTTTCTACAGTAATGCATCTAAAATAGAACGAATGCCAAGTAATAATAGAACAATCCGCAATGAAAACACTAATTGCTCTGATTTTAATTTTTTATTTAATGTAGCACCTATTTTGGCACCTATGTATCCACCTGGAATGACTGCGAGTGTATACAGCCACGGCACATTGCCAAGCGCAATATGACTAGCTGAGTTCACTAAGGCAGTTAGGAACACTAAAAACATACTTGTTGATACCGCCACATGTGGGGGAAATAAAAATAAAATAAGCATAGCTGGTACAATCATAGAGCCGCCGCCAATACCAAATAAGCCTGACATAAATCCAACAGCAAAAGTTAAAGCAAGTGCAAACCAAATCGGATATCCATATATATGTTTTTCGCCTTGCGCGTCAATATACTCAAACTTTGTCCCATGCTCCACGAACCATTTCACTGGTTTTAATTTATCACGAAAAATTAAAATGGTAGCGATAATAATAAGCAAAATACCAAAATATAAATTAAATGAAGGCAAATCAAGCCCTTTATTGACCCATGCTCCTAAAATGGTTCCCGGGATACTTCCCGCAAAAAAGATGAATCCCGTTTTAAAATCGACTGTCCCGGATTTCATATACGACATCGTCGAAGCCATTCCGATAAAAATCATCATAATGACAGAAAGACCTACAACCGTTTGTGGTGTAATATTTGGGATGAGCCCGAGATTCATGCCAACGAATAATGTAGCAGGAACTAATATAACACCACCGCCAAGTCCTACTAGTGCACCAATAACCCCTGAAACCGTAGCGATGACAAATAGCAATAAAAATTCCATTAAAACTCTCCTTCAAACATGTTCATTTGTTTCGGTGCTAAACCTTCAAATTCAATACTAAGCAGCTCTTGCAGTCGCTTCGCATTCATTGCCGCATGACCACCCGAGTTATTATTGAACAGCACATAGACGTCTTTTGCTTGCTGCTGTAGTGCTCGAATATGGGCCGCTAAGCCTTGCAGCTCTTCCTCGTTGTAATCATATAAAAAGCGAACTTTACGCCAATTTTGTGCATTTCCAGCATTGCGCCAACCATGAATATTACGACCATGTATACGAAGAAGTGCTTTATCTGCTGTTGCGATGGGCACAAGGGGGACAGAACCCGCTCCTGCTTGTGGCTCATCACAAACTGTATGAATGAGTTCGTTCTCACGTAAAAATTGAAGTGTTTTATGCTTCATATCTTTAGCGTACCATGTTTGATTGCGAAATTCGATGGCAATTGGTAAATGCACCAATTGTTGCTTTACATAACGCATGTATTGCACATTTTTTGCTGTACAATCAAACCATGGGGGAAATTGGACAAGTATCATCGCCAGTTTACCTTGCTTTTGGAAGCATTGTGCACATTCTATAAAGGCGTTAAACATATCATTACGTGTTTCATATGGCAAATCATCGCGCTGATGCCCTGTCATCCCTTGATATGCTTTTAAAACAAACTGAAAATTATGCGGTGTCTCACTACACCACTTTTCTACGTGTCTGTTATTTGGAATCGCATAAAATGATGTATCGACTTCAACAATTGGAAAGTGTCCGCTATAATCAAATAATTTATCCCGCGCAGATGTCACATCTGAATACAGCATAGGATGGTCTCCCCAACCAGTTAATCCAATAGTAATCATACTGAATGCCTCCTTCACGTTATTTATTATAGCCGATTCACACAGCAATTTAACAAATGATCGTTTCAGGGTAAGCTAGTAGAAAGGGAGATGAAAAGATGAAAAAATGGTATTTTCTTTTAGCAGTAATCATTGCTACAACGCTGTTTACTTTAAATTTCGGAGACTCATCGACACATAAGCCTTTCATTATTGCACATCGGGGAGCATCTTATTATGCACCTGAGCACAGCTTGGAGGCATATAATTTAGCGTTAACACAAGGGGCAGATTATTTAGAATTTGATACCCAAATGACAAAAGATCATGTATTAGTCATCGAACATGATAAAGTTCCTTCCTACAGCGATGGGCGGACCATTCAAGATTATACCGCAACGGAGCTAAAACAACTAAAACGAGCGAATGAATTGGGTAACTCTTCTATTTTGACATTGCAAGAGGTACTCGCCCACTATCCGACAACACCACTGTATATCGAAACAAAAAATCGACGTGATGGTGTGGAGGAGACGCTTTTAAAAGAATTGCAAGCAGCAGGACGCCTCCACGATAAATCATTAATCATTCAGTCTTTTTCAGCAAAAAGCTTACGGTTATTACGGGAGGAAAACCACTCGATTCACCTGTTTCAACTATTCACAAAGGAAGGAACGCATGAACTGACACGCGAAAAACTACGACAAGTACGTGAATATGCAAATGGTATTATCGTTCCCCAACAAGCGATAACAGAAGCACTTATTCACTTAGCACATGCAGAACAGCTAAAAGTACATGTCTACACGGTCAACCATCCGCGCCAGATGAAAAAATTAATCGAACAACAAATAGACGGCATTATTACAGACCGCCCAGATGTTTTATATGAACTGCTGTATTAATGTGGCTTATTTTCCCGTCGTAGCACGTGTTATTTCAGCATGTAGCGCTTTTTCATAAAGAGCACGTGCTTCAGCTGACCAATGCAATAGTCTTTCCATTTCATCTAAAATCGCTTTCTTATACGTCTTCACCGTATCGATATCAAAAAATAAATGAGACGTGCGGCGCATAAAAAAATCGAGCGGGTGCACGACAAGTTCATGCTCGATCCCGTAGTGTAATTGAGCGGAAAGCAGGCGCGGTAAAATCGTATGTTCTGTTTGTAAATAAGCATATACTTGCTCTACATTGGAGCCGTAATGCCGCGCTAGCTTCATACTTTCTGCAAGTGAAAGGCCATACACAGCACCTATTTTTGCCTTATTCGCAACATACTGCTCAAAGTACTTAGAACCGCCCACTTCCCCACCAGAAATCGGCAGCTTTTTTGTTACGCACGGACGTAGCTTTTTATCGGTTATTTTCGTGACAACCTGATCGACAATCATTTCAGCCATTTTTCGGTACCCTGTCAGCTTCCCCCCTGCAATGGTGAGTAGTCCACTTGGTGATACCCAAACTTCATCTTTTCGAGAAATTTCGGATGGCTTTTTTCCTTCCTCGTGAATTAGTGGTCTCACTCCCGCCCAGCTCGATTCAATCTCACCCTCTGTTATTTGTAAAGTGGGAAACATATAACGAATTGCTTTCATTAAATAAGCTCGGTCTGCTTGGTCAATCGCAATATCACTTAAATCACCATCATAAAACGTATCCGTTGTTCCAACATATGTTTTGCCCTCTCGTGGAATCGCAAAAACCATTCGTCCATCCTGCGTATCAAAGTAAACAGCTTGGTGAAGGGGAAAAACAGACTCATCAAACACAATGTGGACACCCTTTGATTGCACCAAATGCTTATGTAAAGGTTGCTGTTCTAGTTGACGAATCGTATCTGCCCATGGACCAGTCGCATTGATCACTACCTTCGCTTTAATGTGAAGAGATTCATTAGCTAGCGTATTATGTGCTACAACGCCATAAATTTTTCGTTGTGCATCATATAAAAAGTCTGTTACTTTTGTGTAGGTTGCGACAATCGCTCCCTGTTCTATTGCTTTTTTCGCTACTTCGATCGTAAGCCGTGCATCATCTGTCCGATACTCCACATACAGGCCACCGCCAAGTAAGCCTTCTTTTTTGATAAGTGGCTCATTTTGTAATGTTTCTTGCGCGGTTAACATTTTTCGACGCTCTGATTTTTTAACACCCGCTAAGAAATCATATACTTGTAACCCAAGAGACGTGGACCATTTCCCAAATGTTCCCCCCTTATGAAAAGGAAGCAGCATACGAACAGGCGTTGTAACATGTGGACCAATTTCATAAACGATTGCCCGCTCTTTGCCTAAATCCGCTACTTCTTTTATTTCGAATTGCTTCAAATAACGCAATCCGCCGTGTACTAATTTTGTCGAGCGACTTGAAGTACCGCTTGCCAAATCGCACATTTCGATTAATGCCACTTGCAGCCCTCGACTAGCAGCATCCAATGCAATCCCGACTCCAGTAATGCCACCACCGATAATGAGTACATCGAATGTTTTACTTTTTAATAGGTTGAATACTTCGTTTCTTTTTAGCGAAGAAGCATAGCTCATGTCATCCACTCCTTACTATCAAAATCACAATACTTCATTATAGTATTGATCACGAGTTACCACTTGGAACACTATATTTAAAATAAAGGGATGCTATTTCATTAATTTGAAGGGTTTTGCTTGGGGATATTTTTTTCTGAAACATGAGTTTTGAGCGAATACATGCTCTTTTTGCTCAGATACGGTACCTTTTTGCCCGTTCCAAATTCCCAGCGCTTCGACTGTGAGGATTAACTAACAATAAAAACGACAGCACGTGAAGCTTCTGTCGTTTTTACTCTTTGCTAATCATTTATCGGTATTTTTAATAGCACAATTTGTTCATTCGGTGGCTTGTTCTAAAATAACTCGCAGGTCGCCACATGAATACGACTCTTCTATTGCTGTAACAACGTGCGTAAGCCATCCAGGGAATAACGAAATGAGGATACTATTAGCCCTTTTTAGATGATTTTTTCTGTCTCCTTATCAAACAAGCAAACTTCCTCTTCATCAATAGAAAATTTAAGTAACTGTCAGATTTTAAGATTCCATTGACCTCCCTATTTATGAATCTCTTCTTTAACTTCCACATCAATCGCAATCAGCGTTTCATTTTCTAATCGTACAACGTTCATAATCGGTGCCTTATAGATTGTCCCCCCTCTATCGGGTAGATGAAACACTCTTTTAATGTAATGACTTCTAACATAGCACTATACTTTTCCACAACTACTTCAAAAATTCGCTTGGCTCTATTTTAATATTTGTACCATTTTATACTGCTGTTTGTTTGTCGTAAGATTTCTTACGTTTTCTAATTGTACTCATTGCATGCACGTTCAACTCCCTCCTTCACAATTGACTAATAAGTTGTTGTATTATCATTATAAAATTTGACTTTCAAGATATCATTAACCTTTTGTCAATTTACTGTAAATTGTATTATTTATTCATTTAATTATATATATTCATATTAATATAAGTTTTTCACTAATTTTTAGAGGAAAGTAGGAAAAGGCGTATGAAAATCTTTGCACATAGAGGATGCAGTAAGCAGTACCCAGAAAATACGTGTATCGCTTTTCAACAGGCGGCTGCACTACCTATTTTTGGTGTGGAGTTTGATGTTCATTTGACAGCTGACAATCAATTAGTCGTCATTCATGATGAAACGATTGACCGTACATCTACAGGAACAGGGTTTGTAAAAGAGCTGACACTAGCTGAGCTACAACAATATGATTACGGAAAATGGTTTGGAGAGCAATTTGCTGGAGAGAAAATCCCTACGTTGACAGAGGTATTAATGATTTTTCAACATACACATCACGTATTAAATATTGAAATAAAATCCGATATTTTTGAGTATGAAGGGATTGAGCAGCTCATTGCAGCTGAAATTGAGGCATTTGGGATGCATGACAGGGTGATTGTTTCTTCGTTTAATCATGAAAGTATTGAGCGCTTCCATCAATTGCAGCCAACAATTCAAACAGGGGCGCTATTTGCTTCTCTTGTGACAAATATTGAAGACTATGTAAAAGCACTGGATAGTGATGCACTTCATATCTATTACTTTCATGCATACCGTACAATTATTCAAAGAGCCATCGCAAATGGGGCAACGGTACGCACCTTTACAGTGAACGATGTAGGCATCGTAAAAGAACTACAATTACTTGGGATAGAAGCAATCTTTACAGATGATCCAGAAATGATGCTATCGGGATTATAAATTTATACACTATGCATTCGGCTGAACCTTCGAACCGAATGCATGGTAATCCAGTCTTATTCTCCAAACAGCCCTTCCATACTTAAATAACGCTCGCCGTTATCTGGTGCGATACATAAAACACGTTTACCTGGTCCTAATGCTCGTGCTTTTTGAATCGCTGTCCATACCGCAGCACCGGATGATGGGCCTACCAAAACCCCTTCCAACCTTGCTAAATCTCGCGTTGTTTGTAACGCATTTTCGTCCTCTACTTGAACAATTTCATCATAAATGGCTGTATTTAAAATCGACGGTACAAACCCTGGACTCGTGCCTACCAGTTTATGAGGACCGGGTTGTCCCCCTGAAAGTACAGGAGAGCCTTTTGGTTCCACAACAATGACTTCTAAATGCGGTAAATGTTCTTTTAATACCTCACCCGTGCCTGTAATCGTACCACCCGTTCCTGCTGTGGCAACAAAGGCATCTAATCTTCCTTCTGTTTGCGCCAAAATCTCAGGAGCCGTCGTCACTCGATGAATAGATGGATTGGCTGGATTTTCAAATTGTTGCGGAATAAAGCTATTAGCAATCTGACTTTGCAATTCAAGCGCTTTTTTCACAGCACCAGGCATTTTTTCTACAGCCGGTGTTAATACAACTTGTGCACCATACGCCTTTAATATAGCAATACGTTCCTTTGTCATATTATCAGGCATAACAAAAATCGCTTTATAGCCTTTCGCTGCGGCATTCATAGCTAATCCAATTCCTGTATTCCCACTCGTTGGCTCAATAATGGTTGCCCCTCGTTTGATTAACCCCTGTTTTTCAGCAGCTTCCACTAAAGAATACGCCGCGCGATCTTTGACACTGCCACTAGGATTAAAATATTCTAATTTCACTAGCACTTCTGCACACTGTTCATCGATAAGCCGATTCAGTTTCACAACCGGTGTATTACCTACAAGCTCTAAAATTGACTGATATATTTTATTCGCCATTCCCGTCACTTCCTCATTTGAATGTCACTATTTTTGAGTCTTTATTCATTTATAACTCGTAACGAGCAAAAGTATATCCTAAAAATACCAGATAAATAGTAAAAGATATTAAACTAAAGTATACCCGTAGCCTCCGCGCTTTGCCACAGCCTACACAGGAGCTAAAACAGGCGTGGCCTGTTTGGATCTCCTGTTACGGCTCCTGTGGCTATAGCGCGCTACGGCAAAAGTAAATACTTCTAAATATGCTAGAAAAACATTTCTCTTCTTTAAAAGAAATCATTTTCTTTCTATTTGTACATATCGTCACCTAACCCCTGTAATCTCTGAGGATATTTATTTGTTTTGAGCAACTCATTTTTTATTGAACAATAGTTGCTTGTAGCGGAGGCACGAGACTCCTACGGGAAAGCGAGACAAGCAAGACCCCGCAGGAGCGAAGCATGAGCGACGAGGAGGCTTGATGCTCGCCCGTGGAAAGCGAGTGCCGCAGCGGAAAGCAACGGTTACTCAAATGGTAATATATGTTTCAGAATTTACTCATTATAATTTATAATACATAAATTCATATAAGTTTACAAGGTTTTAAATTTAAAGTATGCTATTCATGATGATGCAATATGATATGATAAAAAATACAGTGACGTAGGAGGTTTTATGATGGAGAATTTACAATCCGTAGAGCAGTTTCAACAATTAAAAAATGGAGATGCCACGCTATTTGTCTTTTCAGCCGATTGGTGTGGAGATTGCCGTTTTATCGATCCATTTATGCCAGAAGTAGAAGAAAAATTTACAAACTATACGTTTGTGAAGGTGGATCGTGATGCATTTATCGATCTTTGTATAGAGCTAGATGTATTTGGTATTCCAAGCTTCGTTGCATATAAAAAAGGCGAAGAAATTGGCCGTTTTGTTAGTAAGGATCGTAAGGCGCAGGAAGAGATTGAAAGCTTTATTGCAGGATTAAAGTAATTGATTTTGACTCTCGTCCGAAAAAATAAGCCTGTATGTGAGATCTTCACATACAGGCTTATTATATTTAATTAGTTAAAATTATTAACTACATAACTTTTACTCAGGGTACCTAAAATAATAGCAATACTACGTGACACTTTTCTAAAAATACTATTCATCAAATCCTAAATTAATCGGTTGCTGTGGTAATGTTTCCAACCCTAACATATTTGTTGTTAGTACAGATTCATCAACCTCTTCAAATTTAAAACCATCTGCCCATACTTTCCCTTGACCTGCTAAAAGTACGCCAAAATGAATAGAAGCACTCTCAGGAGGTACATCTAGTACAATGGAATAATAGTTCCAGTCAGATGTTCCTATAATGGAACGGTTATCCATATTATCAAATTGAATCACATCTCCTGAACCATTATCAACACGACACCAAGCACCACATTTATTTACTTTTTCCGTTTTTAAATAGCAGGACATTTTAATGCGTTTCCCTTTATACATATCTGCCAAGAAACTTTGCATCATTGTACCAAACCCATCTTCGCCCGCATTCCCTTTTGCATATAGAACACCGGATTTCGTTCCTGTATGGAAAATTTGATCATCGATACCTACATCATAATAATTCGGATGTGAGCCACTTAAAGTCCACCCTTTAATCATTGTTTGTCCATTCATCCCTTCTTCCTCCATTCCACTAAGTGTCTTCATCATTTTTCGGTATTTTCCTGGTGGCATTCCGTACAGTTCCTTAAAAGACCTTGTAAATGCTTCTTGTGACTGGAATTGTAATGAAAAAGCAATCTGGAGTATCGATTCATCAGAATACAACAAATACATCGCTGCTACTGCTAAACGTCGCATACGAATATACTCACTAATCGTTACACCTGTTTCTTGTTTAAATAGCCTGGATAAATGAAACTTTGAATAACCCACTTCTTTTGCAATATCATCTAGAAATCGATCCTCTAATAAGTGCTCTTCAATATAACTGATTATCTCTCTTGTCACATCACTGTACATGCCGCTCACCTCACTTTCATCTTAACGGAAAAGAAAAAGGGATTTTTGATAGTATTTGCTAAAAATTTTTTTATCAATTCCAAAATACCACTACATAGAGTAAAAAGGGTCTCATAGATGCATTGGCATCTAAGAAACCCTTTCGTATTTATACTGTATAACGATTAACCGATAGAACCTTCCATCTCAAATTTGATGAGACGGTTCATCTCTACTGCGTATTCCATTGGAAGCTCTTTTGTGAATGGCTCGATGAAGCCCATTACGATCATTTCTGTTGCTTCTTCTTCCGAAACACCGCGAGACATTAAATAGAATAATTGCTCTTCAGATACTTTTGATACTTTTGCTTCGTGCTCTAAAGAGACATTATCATTAAAGATTTCATTGTATGGAATTGTATCTGAAGTAGATTCATTATCCATAATTAATGTATCACATTCAATGTTCGCACGTGCACCGCTTGCTTTTGGACCAAACTTCACTTGACCCATATAAGACACTTTACCACCTTGTTTCGCAATCGATTTAGAAACGATTGTTGACGAAGTGTTTGGTGCTAAGTGAATCATTTTTGCCCCTGCGTGTTGATGCTGTCCACGACCTGCAAGTGCAATCGATAATGTCATACCACGAGCGCCTTCACCTTTTAAAATACAAGCTGGGTATTTCATCGTTAATTTCGAACCGATGTTACCGTCGATCCATTCCATTGTACCGTTTTCTTCAACCACTGTACGTTTTGTTACTAAGTTGTATACGTTGTTTGCCCAGTTTTGGATCGTTGTGTAACGGCAGTAAGCATCTTTTTTAACGATAATTTCTACTACAGCTGAGTGTAGAGAGTTTGTTGTGTAAACAGGTGCTGTACATCCTTCTACATAGTGTACGTGTGCGCCTTCGTCTACGATAATTAACGTACGTTCGAATTGACCCATGTTTTCAGAGTTAATACGGAAGTAAGCTTGTAATGGTGTCTCTACTTTTACACCCGGTGGTACGTAAATAAATGAACCACCTGACCAAACTGCTGAGTTAAGCGCAGCAAATTTGTTGTCCGTATAAGGGATCACTGTACCCCAATGTTTTTTGAAAATATCTTCATTTTCACGTAATGCTGAGTCCGTATCTTTGAACACAATCCCCATATCTTCAAGGTCTTGTTTCATGTTGTGGTAAACTACTTCAGATTCGTACTGAGCAGATACACCTGCTAAATATTTTTGTTCTGCTTCTGGAATACCTAATTTATCGAATGTTGCTTTGATTTCTTCCGGTACTTCATCCCAAGAACGTTGTGTTGCTTCAGATGGTTTTACGTAGTACGTAATTTCATCGAAGTTTAATGCTGAAAGGTCGCCGCCCCATTGTGGCATCGGCATTGTATAGAATTTTTCAAGAGCTTTTAAGCGGTATTCAAGCATCCACTCTGGCTC
Organism: Lysinibacillus sp. RU7; assembly: GCF_057837305.1. Taxonomy (NCBI): domain Bacteria; kingdom Bacillati; phylum Bacillota; class Bacilli; order Caryophanales; family Bacillaceae; genus Lysinibacillus; species Lysinibacillus sp. RU7. The sequence goes on from NZ_JBYQFK010000003.1 coordinate 55,593, forward strand.
TTCTTTCATTTTTGAGATTTCACGAACGATTTCTTCTGTTAAACCACGCTCAGAACGGAAAATAGATACGTCCTTATCATGGAAACCATATTTGTAATCGCCGATATCAGGCATTTTTTTAGCCATGTTGTCTCCTCCGTTCATTTTAGGAAAGTGCTAAAACACCTCCACCTAAATGTGAATAGTGTTTTAGACTGACCCTTTCATTTAGTGCGTAAAAGTTAGTTTTCTTCTTTTACGCCTTTTTCCATCGCTTTCCAAGCTAATGTCGCACATTTAATACGCGCTGGGAATTTCGCTACACCTTGTAGTGCCTCTACGTCCCCTAAATCATACTTATCTACATCAAACTCTTCGCCAAGCATCATTTTTGAGAAAATGTCTGCTAGCTCAAGTGCTTCTTCGATTTTTTTACCTTTAATGATTTGTGTCATCATCGAGGCAGAAGACATGGAAATTGAACAGCCTTCACCGTCAAATTTCGCATCTTGTACAAGCCCATTTTCAACTTGTAACGTTAAATGAATACGATCACCACATGTTGGGTTATTCATATCAATCGTTACGCTATTGTCTGCTAAAGAGCCTTTGTTGCGTGGGTTTTTGTAATGATCCATAATGACTGAGCGATATAGCTGATCTAAGTTATTATTAAAAGACATCGTTAAAATACTCCTTCGCCGAACGCAATCCTGCAACTAATTTATCGATATCCGCTTCATCATTATACATGTAGAAGCTTGCACGAGCAGTTGCCGTCACCTGAAGCCATTTCATTAACGGTTGAGCACAGTGATGCCCTGCACGTACAGCAATTCCACTCATATCTAATACTGTTGCTACATCATGAGGATGTACATCATCTAGATTGAATGTTACTAAGCCGCAACGCTTATTTGCATCACGAGGACCATAAATTGTGAGACCATTAATTGTTTCCATTTGATCCATTGCATACGCAGCCAGCTTGTGCTCGTATGCTTCGATGTTCTCTAGTCCAATTTCGTTTAAGAAGTCAATTGCTGCACCAAGACCAATTGCTCCTGCAATGATTGGTGTCCCACCTTCAAACTTCCACGGTAGCTCTTTCCATGTCGACTCATAAAGGCCTACAAAGTCAATCATTTCACCGCCGAATTCAACCGGCTCCATGTTTTCTAGGATTGCTTGTTTACCGTATAGTACACCAATTCCTGTTGGCGCACACATTTTATGCCCAGAGAATGCTAGGAAGTCACAATCGATTTCTTGCACATCAATTTTCATATGAGGTGCTGCTTGTGCACCATCGACCACCATAATTGCCCCATTGTCATGTGCAATTTGAGCAATCTCTTTGATTGGATTAATGGTACCTAATACGTTTGAAACCATCATGACAGATACAATTTTTGTTTTAGGCGTAATCGTTTGTCGAACCGTTTCTAAAGAAATTGTACCGTCTGCTTCTAAATCAATATATTTTAAAACTGCGCCTTTTTCTTTCGCTACTTGTTGCCAAGGAATAATATTGGAGTGATGTTCCATCATGCTAATGACAATCTCATCACCCTCTTGCAAGTTTTGGCGTGCATATCCTGCTGCAACTTTATTAATAGAAGTTGTTGTACCACGTGTAAAGATAATTTCTTTCGTTGATTTTGCATTAATGAATTTACGCACTTTGTCGCGCGCACCTTCATATAAATCCGTAGCACGATTCCCTAATGTATGAACGCCGCGATGCACATTTGAATTATCGAACTCATAGTATCTTTTCATCGCTTCGATTACTTGAATTGGTTTTTGTGACGTCGCTGCACTATCAAGGTAAACGAGCGGATGCCCGTTTACTTCTTGATTTAAAACTGGAAAATAGCTTTTAATGTCTTTTGCCATCATTATCGAACTTTCCTTTCGATAACCTCCGTCAGCTGCTTTTTAACGCCTTCAATCGGCAGATTAGTTACAACTGGCGCAAGGAATCCGTGAATTACAAGACGCTCTGCTTCTGCTTTTGAAATACCACGGCTCATTAAATAGTACAGTTGAGTCGGGTCAACACGTCCAACAGATGCTGCATGTCCTGCTGTTACATCGTCTTCGTCAATTAAAAGAATTGGGTTTGCATCGCCACGTGCTTTTTCAGAAAGCATTAATACGCGAGATTCTTGCTCAGCGTTTGCTTTTGTAGCACCGTGCTCAATTTTACCAATCCCATTGAAGATTGATTGAGCTGCATCCTTCATAACACCATGTTTTAAAATTTGACCATCTGAGTTTTTACCCCAGTGGCGAACTTCTGTTGTGAAGTTTTGTTTTTGCTCACCGCGACCAACAACGACTGTCTTTGTATCTGCAGCTGAGCCGTCACCTACTAAGTGCGTAATATTTTCAGAAATTGTATTGGAATCATTCATTAAACCAAGTGCCCAATCGATTTTTGCATCACGCGCTACGTTTGCACGGCGGTTTACATAAGTCGTAAAACCTTTTGCTAACACGTCTACAGCACCGTAAGTTACTTGTGCATTGTCTTTCGCGATCACTTCAGCGATGATGTTTGCTTGACCTTTCGATTCAGCGATTGTTGATACGTATGTTTCAACATACGTTACAGCTGAAGATTCTTCTGCTACAACTAGTACGTGGTTAAATAACGAAGCTTCCTCATTGTCGTTTAAGAATACTACTTGAAGAGGCGCTTCAATAATTACATTTCGTGGTACGTAGACAAATACACCACCGTTGACAAGTGCTGCGTGATAAGCCGCTAATTTGTGCTCATCTACTTTTACAGCTGTTGTCATAAAATATTTTTCAACTAAATCCGCATGCTCACGAATAGCTGTTTGAATGTCTGTGAAAAGGACACCTTTGTTCACAAGTTCTTCAGAAACTTTAATAAATGCAGGTGTATTGTTGCGTTGGATATACAGGTTTTCTTGCCCTTCGATATCGATTAACGCTTTTACTTCTTCAGGAAGCTCTTCTAATGAAGAGAATGGTGCTGATTCTACAGTGTGTACTGGGAATTCAGTGAAGTTCCATTTTGTAATATTTGTTTTGTCTGGCGTTGGTAGTGCAAGCTCTGCCGCTTTTTCAAGAGCTGTAGCGCGGAAATCAGCAAATGCTGCTGGCTCTCCATTGCTTTGAGAGAACGAGCGAACTTCTTCTACGGATAACGCTAATTTTGTTTCAACCGTCATCTTGTACGTCCTCCTCTAATTAAGCTTCTTCTACTACAGCGTTTGTATCTTCAATACCTAATTCAGCTTTAATCCACTCGTAACCTTCAGCTTCTAAACGTTGTGCTAATTCAGCACCGCCTGATTTTACGACTTTCCCTTGCATCATTACGTGAACGTGGTCAGGTGTAATGTAGTTCAGTAGACGTTGGTAGTGCGTGATCATTAAACAACCGAAGCCTTCGCCGCGCATTTCGTTAATGCCTTTTGATACAACTTTTAATGCGTCGATATCAAGACCTGAGTCAATTTCGTCAAGAATACCGAAAGTTGGTTTAATCATCATCATTTGAAGAATTTCGTTACGCTTTTTCTCACCACCAGAGAAACCTTCGTTTAAGTAACGTTGACCCATTTCTTCTGGCATTTCTAAAAATGCCATTGTTTTATCTAATTCACGGATGAATTTCATTAATGAAATTTCATCACCTTCTTCGCGACGCGCGTTAATTGCTGAACGTAAGAAGTCCGCGTTTGTAACACCTGAAATTTCAGATGGATATTGCATTGCTAGGAATAGACCTGCTTTTGCACGCTCGTCTACTTCCATTTCTAATACGTTTTCGCCATCAAGTAATACTTCACCTTGTGTGACTTCATATTTAGGGTGTCCCATGATTGCAGATGCTAGTGTAGATTTACCAGTACCGTTAGGACCCATGATTGCATGTACTTCATTTGTATTAATTGTTAGGTTTACACCTTTTAAAATCTCTTTTCCGTCGATTTCAACGTGAAGATCTTTAATTTCTAAAGTTGCCATTAGACTACCTCCATTAATTCATCGCATGGTTTTTCCATTGCTATTTTATTATCATAAACAATCTTAACTGAAATGAGAATGAGTTGCAAATACTTTAGAATGATTTTAATTAAATAAAGAAGAATTATTAATCAAAAACGTTATCATTACTTGAATTTGCATTATTGTATCGAAATTTGAATCTCGTATTATATTTTCAATAAGTCACCTTTAACTGAGAATCAATTTCATTTATTTATGTAGAATTACAATCAAATAGAATTAGGCTACTATAAAAATTCGTAACCACTAGGAACGAAGCAAGAAGAGTTGAGAGAGAGGGCTATTACGACGGATACTAACATAACATTTGAAGTAACTTGGCATGAGAGTTATGACTATATTTTATTTACTAACTCGTAATGAGCAAAAAATCACCCAAAAAATACCATTTAAATAGTGAAAGGTTTGTATCATAGCCTCCGCGCTTTGCCACAGCCTACACAGGAGCTAAAACAGGCGTGGCCTGTTTGGATCTCCTGTTCCTGCTCCTGACGCTACGCTTTCGTCGCAAAGAAAATCTTGGCTCCTGTGGCTATGGCGCGCTACGGCAAAAGTCAATACTTCTCGATGTGCTAGAAAAATAGTTCTCTTACTAAAAGAAATCATTTTCTTCCTATTTGCAAGTGTAATTACCCAGCCTCTACCGCAATGAATGAGCATCTTTCTTTATTTTTAGCCAAGTGTGTTGATTAACAAAATAATTCCTTTAGAAGCGTATTTTTACGCAAAACGTGATCAAAAATGACTTGCCAGTTGATTGCAGCGGAATCGGTGAGACTCCTACGGGAATAGCAATGTTTTTCTGCAACGAAAGCGTAGCGACAGGAGCATGAGCTGAAGACCCCGCAGGAAATTTATTTGCGACGAAAGCGCAGCGACAGGAGCACCGAGGTACGAGCGACGAGGAGGTTGAAGCCATACCCGTGGAAAGCGAGCCGAATGGAGCGGAAATCAACAGTTAACACAATGGTAATATATGTTTCAGGATTTGCTCATTCTAAGTTACTAATTATGTAGATGTTAACCAAATTGAAAAAATGTAGGTCTGTGTTCGACATTGTATCGTACACAGGCCCTTTACATGTTATATACGTAATTGGTCTTCAGCCCATATTTCTACGCGATTTCTCCCATTCTGCTTAGCCTTATACAGCATTTGATCGGCCTTTTCAATTAATACTTTAATATCAGCTTCTTGTGTAATATCACCCGCTGCCAATCCCAAACTGATTGTGACAACATTAGAAATAGACGATTCCTTATGTGGGATTTCTAGCCGTTCAATAGCTACCCGAATTTTCTCCCCTAGTTGCTGAACATCACTGACAGGTACATTAAATGTTGCTATGATAAATTCTTCGCCACCATATCTTGCAGCTAAACTAATTGTCGGATCAATACATGCATGAATTTGCTGGGCCACCTCGCGAATAATGCTATCACCAGCTACATGCCCGTAATAATCGTTATATAGTTTAAACGAGTCAATATCTAGCATAATAATTGACAAACGTTGTTTTGTATCGATCCGTTCTATATACTTTTGAATATATTCATCAAATCCTCGACGATTTGGAATTTGAGATAATTCATCCATCGTTGTTAATTGTTTCAGCTGTTTGACCGCTTGTTCAAGTTGAAGGTTGATATGAATATTTTCCTCCATATTTTGTGCTAGTTTCTCATTGGATTCCTCAAGCAGTACCTTATTACAAAAGTTTCGATAATAGCTTGTATAGAGCATTTTAGCAGCTAACCAACAGAAAAATAAAAAGACGGCTAAATTGATATAATGTCCGACTAAAACTTCTTCAGACACTTGAAAAAAAGGGAGTCCTCCTACCAACACAATAACCGGCATTGTAAATAGACGGAAAAACAATGTGTTAGACGTATGGAACAATATGGACACACACATTGCATTTACAACAAAAGCCATAATATGTCCATAGCTGTGTTGATCAACTAGTGTTAATACAGCCCCCCATAATAAAAATAAAAAAACTAAAACATGTAAGCCTTTTTGAAATTTCTTAAATCGGGATTCTTCATGAATATCTCCCTTCTCAAAGATTGAAATATAAACTAACATAACTAACGCCAGGAGCAATAATGTTATATACATAAAGAAATAAGCATTGAATACTTCATCTGATGAAAAGACATTCATTAAAATCAGTAAAACTTCAAAGAAAATAACCACTTTCGCAAAGAGCTTACTACGCATTATATTTTCATAAAATAATTGCCACTCTAACTCTTTTTGCTTATCATTGGAAAGCCGCTCAGGTATATCCAATAATTTCATCCACTCACCTCTTTGGTTGTACCTTATTTCAAGAAGAAAAAGGACATATTATTACAAGCTTATCAATCAACGGACATCTGTTTTCGCATATGCCCACAAATAGCCTTTCGTTTCTAAAAGTGTCCCATGAGAATTTAGCGAAGGTAGGCGTGTAATCGCATGATTTGACTTTAATTCATACCCATCGTTAACACGTTCAATTTCAATAGACAAATGATGCTCAGTAAATAACTGACGTAACCGGTAAATTGTATTATACAAGTTGGCTAATGCCCTCTTCTCCTCATGATTTGGCCAAAGATCATCTAATATTTGATATTTCGACACCCTTTTCCCCTCATGAACTAGCAAATAATAAAATAACTCCTCTGTTACTTTTGTAGGCCATTTCAATGCTTGACCATTTATACGCACTTCCGCTTCCCCATACAAGCGTACCTCTAGCCTTGATATGTCGCGTGTTTTTTTTATGCCATAGTATTTGGAAAGTCGTTCATCTAACTGATGCACCATACTTGGTGTCATTGGTTTTAATACATAGTCTAATGCTTGCACTCGAAAGGCCTCTACAGCATATTGCGCATACGCTGTAGAAAAAATAATGGGAACATCGATTCCTTCTTCAACAAGCTTTTGAGCAAGCTCAAGTCCCGTCATTTTAGGCATCTCAATATCTAACAAAAATGCATCCGCTTGAATTTTTGGTAGTTCCAATGCGGCCGCTACTGAAGATGTAAAACTAGCAATCACTTGAAATAGATTATCTTTTTCAAGAATTCGCTTATGCAATTCTAAAATCGGCTGCTCATCTTCCACCATGACAATTTTCCACATAGCTACTCTCCTTTAGTCGGTAATGTTAACGTAACAGTTGTTCCTTCATTCACTTCTGAATGCACGGTTAAGGTCGCATGCTGCATCTCTCGTACACGGCGCAGTACATTGCTAAATCCAATACCGCTACTGCTAATAATTTTTCCTTCCATCAGCATCGTTACCTGCTCTTCTGTCATACCTATACCATCATCAATGACTTTAATTTGTATCATTTGAGGGAATTGTTGAATAGTAATTGTGACATGCCCTTCGCCTTCCTTTTCAAAAATACCGTGACGAATCGCATTTTCAACGAGAGGCTGTATAAGTAAGCTTGGCAATTCCACTTTCGTCATATTTAACGTTTCATCTATCTCTATTTGAACAGTTAATCGTTCCCCAAAGCGTGCCTGCTCGATCTCAACATAAGCTTCAATAATTTCTAATTCTTTTTCCACAGTAGCAAGTGTACTTTCTTTGCTAGACTCAAAAATAGAACGTAAATAAGTTGAGAGCATTGTCAATAAATGCCCTGCTTTTTCACCATCTGTGTAACAAAAATAAATAATACTACTAAGAGCATTATATAAAAAATGTGGCTTTATTTGTGCCTGTAAAAACGCCATTTCGTTCGCGACTGCTTGGTTTATCGCCTCTTTCGTTAAAGAGATGGCAGATAGTCTAGCCATAATGGTTTCCTTTGTTGCAGGCTTTCGAACATAATCATTTGCCCCTGCCTCAAGAACGAATGAAATATTCGTTGGATATTCATCTGCTACAAGCATAATAATCGGTAAATCAAAATAGCTATACTTTTCTCTAATGATCCTTGTTAAAGCTAATCCATCTTTTTGTGGCATTACTTCATCCATTAATAAGAAATCAGGCTTACAATCTTCTAATTTTGCGAGCGCAGTTTCTGCATTATGAGCCACTTGAATAGCATAATGACTACTGAGTAACGCTTGTAAAACCTCCGCATGTGTTACATCATCCTCTACAATAAGCAATTGAGGCAGCTGAGTATCACTCACTAAGCTTTTGCCACGAGCATTTGATATAAGCTGCACTTCATACTGCTTTGCATATTTTGAAAATGGTAATGTGATGATATAACGAATGCCGTGCTCTGTAGTATCCACAACATAAGAGCCTCTCATCTGTTCAATAATAGCTTGACCAATTGATTGCCCAGTTTCATCAGCTGCTATTAATGTCGTTACTTCCGGTCCATTTCCTTCGATTATAATACGAACGTCTGTATCCAGGTGCATAACCGATATAATCACTTGCCCATTGACTGCATGATGAATAGCTGTTTCAAGTACCCGGTACATAATTTGACTTAACTTTTGTTCATTCGCTATGACCTCTAATGTACTATCTACTTGTAAAAATAGACGAATGCTTTTCTTTTCCATTGTTAGTGAATGCATCGTCATCACATGTTGAAGGATCATTTGAAGATTAATCGAAGACACCGAAATTTGAAATTCCTCAAAACGAATACGTGTAAAATCCTTTAAATCACTCACCAAATAAAGCAAGCGTTCCAACTGTTGCTCAAGTAAACGCTGCTCATCGGACGATTGATTTTCTGCTATGGTCCTTGTTATATTGAGTGCATGGTAAAGAGGCTGCTCTAGCTCTTTCGTCGTCACTTCTAAAAAAGAGTCCTTTCCAATTGTTGCTTTTTCCAGTCGCTCACTAAACATTTCTGCATCTGTCGTTCGATTCACTAATCGCAGCGCAAGGAAAATATTCATACTTAAAAGAAAAAGTACCATGCCAATCCGATTAAAAATATTTCGCCCTGAGAAAAACAATTGATCAAACGTACCACTAAGGCTAAAGATCAAAATGGAGAAAAAAATTAAAATTAACGTGACTAACTCATTTTTAGGTGCTTTCGTCCTTTTCGTAATAAATAAAAATAAACAGCGCACACCCAATAAAAACGCTAACAAATTCATATAACTGAAAAAAACGTATTGCATGCTAGATAATTCCCTTGCAGGAAATAATAAAATCGCAATACTGTAAATGATTAAAGGTAATGACAACATGAATACAGTCCGACGCTTCAATACTGCATCGATTGTGTAATACACAAAATAAATGAGCATAAAGCCATTAAAAAACGTGATAAAATCCTGAAATCGAAAATAAAACTCAAACGGTAAATCCGGAAAATAACGTAATAATATTCGCTCTCCACGCGTTAACACAAGAACGGCTAGTGATATAAAGTAAAGTGCACTATAGAAAAATGCCTTATCTTTTGTCCTAAGTAAAAATAAACTAAAATGAAAAATAGAAAAAATAAGTAATAGTAAAATAACAGTCCATTCCAAATTTATATCTTTCATTACATCATTTTGTATTGCTTCTGCTACCCCAATATCAATGGGAAAAATAATACCTTGTCTAGCATTATAAAAATCCGCTACTTGAATCGTTAAAATAATCGTTTTTGTTTCAGGGGTAAAATAAACCTCATACGTTGGGTTACTTGGGTCTACATTCACTTTCTCAGTTCCTACTTTTCCCTGGGAGGCTAGCTCTTCTCCATTAATATATAGCTGATGAGCAGACCAAATATTTCGAATTCTTAATCCGATGTCTTTAAAATGTTCAGGTAATTTAATTTTAAGCTGATATGTTCCAAACTGCGTGTCCACTTTCCATGCTCCTGGTACGATCTGCGTCGGTGCATCTTCTTGGAAAATTTGAGTAGCACTTAATTCACCAGGAATAAACTTCCATTCCCCTGAAAGTGCGACAATTCGCTCATCTAGCGTAATCGATGTTAAATCGAGTACACCACCCTCAGCTTGAATCTTTGTTTTCCGTGTATCTTGATCACTAAATATCATAAAAAAAAGAATTAGAATTGATAACAATATCAGTATCCAACTCGTTAGCTTTTTCCACATACACACTCACCCCTTCCCCATCATACAGCACATAACTCTCAAAATACTAACAAGTAAGAAAATAAAGTGAAATACAAAAAGTGCTGCTCTTTTGGAGCAACACTTTTATCTATTATATAGTTACTTTCGTATGAGTTAAATAGTAATCCACACTGGCTGCGACAGCACGCCCCTCTTTAATCGCCCAAACGACTAAGCTTTGACCACGCCTTGCATCACCTGCTGCAAATACGCCTGGGATATTCGTTTCAAAATCTTTAATCGATGCGCGAATGCGATTATTCGTAATTTCTACACCAAAATGCGCCGGTAACGGCTTTTCAACCCCTTCAAAACCAATTGCTACAAATACGTGCTGAGCTGGCCAAATGCGCTCTGTACCTGGTAGTTCTTTAAAGTAGTGGAAGCCATCATCACCTAAGATTTTTTCCATTTGAATCGTGTGTAATTCTTTTACTTGACCATGTTCATCCTTCACAATTTTTTGCGTTTGGATACAATACTCACGTGGGTCATACCCTTTCACATCATTTACTTCTGCATAGGCGTAATCTAATGTGAATACGTTTGGATCTTTCGGCCATGGATTATCCTCTGTACGTGTGAATGGCAATGCTGGATGTTTACCAAATTGATAAACAGATTTACATTTTTGACGAATCGCTGTCGCTACACAGTCTGCCCCTGTATCGCCCCCACCAATAACGATTACGTCTTTACCTTCAACATTTAAGGCTTTACCGTCTTCAAAATTTGAGTCTAGTAGGCTTTTTGTGACGTCTGTTAAATAATCCATTGCTAAGTGGATACCCTGTGCATCTGAGCCTTCCATATGGAGTAGGCGTTGTTTCTGTGCACCAATACATAAAACGACGGCATCATATTGTGTGCGTAACTCGTCTGCTGTTACATCTACCCCTACATTGATACCACATTTAAACTCAATGCCCTCTAATGATAGAAGGTTTACACGGCGCTCAATGACTTCTTTTTCAAGCTTCATGTTTGGAATACCGTACATTAAAAGCCCACCTGGACGGTCAGCACGTTCAAATACTGTCACCGTATGCCCAAGTTGATTTAATTGGTCTGCCGCTGCTAAACCAGCAGGGCCTGAGCCGACGATTGCTACCTTGTATCCTGTACGTTGGCGGGGCATGCGCGGTACAACCCATCCATTTTCAAAGCCTTTATCGATAATCGTCCGTTCAATCGATTTAATCGCTACTGCTGGATCTGTAATCGCTAATGTACAAGACCCCTCACAAGGCGCTGGACAAACGCGCCCTGTGAATTCTGGGAAGTTATTTGTCATATGCAGACGATCTAAAGCTTCCTTCCATTGTCCTTTATATACTAAATCATTCCACTCTGGAATCACGTTATGAATCGGACAGCCTGCAGCCGTTCCGCGAATTTCCATTCCCATATGACAAAATGGTGTACCGCAATCCATACAGCGTGCTCCTTGTGTTTGTAAAGACTCATCTGACAGCCTAGAAGCATACTCTTTCCAACTCGAGACACGCTCTAGTGTTGGCTGTTCCTTTGTTTTTTCTCGTTTGTATTCCATAAATCCAGTCGGTTTACCCATGCTAGAACCCTCCTCTTATTTAGAAATGGCAAGCTCCTTGTTGCCAGTTGTTTCTACAAATGCTTGCATCGCTGCATTTTCCTCTGTTAACCCTTGTAACTTGTGGAATTCGATTTTATCAAGCATTTTCTTGTAGTCTGTCGGTACAACTTTCACAAATTTCGGCACCATTTGCTCCCACTTCGCTAATACATCCAGTGCTAGTGAGCTATCTGTATGCTCTAAATGCTGAATAATCATTGTACGAACAGCTTCCATTTCTGCTTTTTCTTCTAGCTTTGCAAATTCAATCATTTCCATATTACATTGTGCTTTGAATGCTGCTTCATTTGTCGGTAACACATAGGCAATACCACCTGACATCCCAGCACCAAAGTTTTGACCAACGTCACCTAAGATGATAATTTTTCCGCCTGTCATGTACTCACAGCCATGATCTCCGATCCCTTCAACGACAATATTTGCCCCTGAGTTACGGACAGCGAATCGATGTCCAGCACGTCCGTTCATAAATGCCTGACCGCTTGTCGCACCATATAAACATACATTACCAGCAATCACATTTTTCTCATAATGACCTTTTATTGGTGAAGCAGCTACTACTTTCCCACCGGATAAACCTTTACCGAAGTAGTCATTGACATCTCCAACAACTGTCATTGTCATACCACGTGGAATAAAGGCACCGAAGCTTTGACCCGCACGACCGTTGAATTTTAAATGGATTGTATTGTCTGGTAATCCTTGTTCGCCGTACTTACGTGAAATTTCACTCCCAATGATTGTGCCCATGACACGATCTGTATTTTTAATCGGGAATTGTAACTCCATTTTCCGTTTTTCAGCAATCGCTTGTTCAAGCTGCGGTAATAAGTGCACCATATCGAAGCTTTGCTCAATTCCATGATTTTGCTCACGTTGTTTTGTACGTGTACCTTGTACTTGATAAAGAAGGGCTGATAAATCTAGCTGACTCGCTTTCCAATGCTGCTTTGTACGTTCTGAAATCGTTAATACATCCGTTCGACCAACCATTTCTTCTACTGTACGGAAACCTAAAATCGACATATATTCACGCATTTCTTCTGCTAAAAAGCGCATATAATTCACTATGTGGTCGGCACTGCCCATGAATTTGGCGCGAAGTTCTGGGTTTTGTGTCGCCACCCCTACTGGGCAAGTGTCTAAATGACACACACGCATCATGACACAGCCTAAAACGATTAATGGTGCTGTTGCAAAACCAAATTCCTCTGCTCCTAATAACGCCGCCATCACGACATCTTTCCCTGTCATTAACTTTCCATCTGTTTCTAAAATGACGCGATCACGAAGACCGTTTAACATGAGTGTTTGATGCGCTTCTGCCAGACCAAGCTCCCATGGTAGACCTGTATGCTTAATCGATGTTTTCGGAGAAGCCCCCGTACCACCATCATAACCAGAGATTACAATGACATCTGCTGCCCCTTTTGCTACACCAGCAGCAATCGTTCCGACCCCTGCCTTCGCAACTAACTTTACGGAAATACGGGCAAAGCGGTTAGCATTTTTTAAATCATGAATCAGCTCCGCCATATCCTCAATCGAGTAAATATCGTGATGCGGTGGTGGTGAAATTAAGCCTACACCCGGTGTTGAACCGCGCACTTCTGCCACCCATGGATACACTTTGTTCCCTGGTAATTGCCCACCTTCACCTGGTTTAGCGCCCTGTGCCATCTTAATCTGCAGCTCATCTGCATTGACTAAATAATGCGATTTTACACCGAAGCGACCTGATGCGATTTGTTTAATAGCAGATCGTTTGCTATCCCCGTTTTCTTCTTGTGTGAAGCGTGTTGGATCTTCTCCACCTTCACCAGAGTTTGAACGAGCACCTAAACGATTCATCGCAATGGCAAGTGTCTCATGCGCCTCTTTTGATAAAGAACCAAATGACATCGCCCCTGATTTAAAGCGTTTGACAATCGATTCTACTGACTCTACTTCTTCTAAAGGTACTTTTTTCTCCGCTTTTTTAAAGTCAAATAAATTACGTAAGAAGCCGATGCGTTCTTCATTTGCCATTTCTGCGAACATACGATATAAACCGTAATCATTTTTACGTGTTGCCCATTGCAGTGTATGAATTGTTTTTGGATTAAACGCATGATGTTCTCCGTCTGCTCGCCACTGGAAGTCAGAGCCGGATTCTAACTCTGCTCGCAATGATTGTACAGCACTTGTATGGCGACGTTTTGCCTCTTCACCGATTGTGGCTAAGTCGATCCCGTCAATTTGCGACGCTGTTCCTGTAAAATGCTCCTCGATTACTTCTTTTCCAATACCAACCGCTTCAAATACTTGTGCACCACGGTAAGACTGTACTGTCGAAATGCCCATTTTCGACATGACTTTGACAACACCGTCTGCACCACCTTTGCGGAACTTTTTCACCGCTGTTTGGTAATCCAGTGTTAAATGTCCTTTTTCAATAGCCTCTGCGATTGTCGCATAAGCTAAATACGGATGAATGGCATCCACGCCAAAGCCGATTAATGCAGCAAAATGATGCACTTCACGTGCTTCCGCGCTATTAACAATAAGGCTTACTTTCGTTCGCAAACCTTCCCGCACTAAAAATTGATGCAAGCTACTCACTGCTAATAATACTGGTACAGTCGGTATAGCTGGATTGTCAACATGATCACAAAGCATTAATAACGTTTTACCTGCTGTAATTGCTTGAACAGCTTCTTGTCGTATACGATTCAGTTCATTTTCGATATTTTCTGTATATTGAAGCGAGATAGTCGCCGATTGGAAGTCATTCTCTTTGTTTTCTACTAATTGTTTATACTCACTATTTGTTAAGATGGGTGTGTCTAAAATGATACGTCGTGCATTTTCTGCACTTGGGTGAAGTAGATTTCCTTCCTTGCCAAGTAGGGTCATTGTGGACGTCACAACATGCTCCCGAATCGAGTCAATCGGTGGATTTGTTACTTGCGCAAATAATTGCTTGAAGTAATGAAATAATGATTGTGGACGATCGGATAACACAGCCAGTGGTGTATCATTGCCCATCGAACCAAGTGGGTCTTTTCCGTCTTTTGCTAACGGAACAATATATTTTTGCACATCTTCAAATGTGTAGCCGTAAATTTTTTGACGCAGCGTTAAATCATTCAGCACGACTGGCTGCTCTTTTTCAGTTTTCAGTTTCAACATATTATCTTCAAGCCATTGTTGATAGGGCTCTTTTGCGACCATTTCTGCCTTTAGCTCATCATCTGAAATGATTTTGCCTTGCTCAAGGTCAATTAACAGCATACGACCTGGGCTTAAACGGTCTTTTAATATAACCTCTTCTTCTGGTACATCGACAACGCCTGTTTCAGAAGAAAAAATAACATGGTCGTCTTTTGTTACATATAAACGCCCTGGACGTAATCCATTTCGATCTAAAATGGCACCGATTTGTTTACCATCAGTAAAACAAATGGCTGTCGGACCATCCCATGGCTCCATTAAACTCGCATGATATTGATAGAATGCTTTACGGTCTTTCTCCAGACGTGGGTTTTCTGTCCATGGCTCTGGAATTAACATCATCGCTGCATGTGCGGGTGTACGACCTGCTAATACAAAAAACTCAAATGCATTATCCAACATCGATGAATCAGACCCTGTTGTATCAATGATTGGCAAGATTTTTTGTAAATCTTCACCGAATGCTTCCGATACAAACTGTTGCTCACGTGCACGCATCCAGTTAATATTACCGCGTAGTGTATTAATTTCACCATTATGAATAATATAACGATTTGGATGTGCACGTTTCCAAGAAGGGAATGTATTGGTAGAATAACGGGAGTGAACAAGAGCAAAAGCCGATACAAAACTAGGATCTTGCAAATCTTGATAGAAGTCACTTACTTCCTCTGGCGCAAGTAAGCCCTTAAAGACCATTGTCTCACTTGACAAACTTGGCATATATAACTCATAGCCCTGCGCCTCTGCCCAGTGCTCTAACTGTTTACGGATGACATATAATTTACGTTCAAATGCTAAACGTTCTCCTACCTTATTACGTATAAATACCTGACGTACAACGGGGGCAGAAGATTTGGCAATAGCACTTAAGTTTTGTTTATTTGTTGGAGCCCAGCGCCAGCCAATTAAACTTTGACCTTCTTGTGCGATCAGCTCATTCATTTTTTCTTCAATCGCCATACGTTCTTGCTCTTTTTCTGTAAAAAATAATTGTCCTACTGCATAATCCCCTTTTTCCGGTAAATATAAATCTGGACAGTTATATTTAAAAAAGGCGTGAGGGATTTGTACCATAATCCCTGCTCCGTCACCTGTTTTTCCGTCTCCACCACGTCCGGCACGGTGCTCTAAGCGACATAACATTTCTAAACCGTTTTTTACGATATCATGTGATGGCTTCCCTTTAAAATTTGCGTACATCCCAATACCGCACGCATCATGTTCAAATTCTGGCGAATAAAGGCCCTGTGGTTGTGGATATTGATGAAAAGTCATAATAAATTCCCCCCAAATCTTTCACTAACGTATTTACATTTTAAAGTTTCCGAAATAATATAAACAATATATAGTTTGGATGGAATCAATCTAATATTTCGATAAATGAGGTGAAAGCGTTGGAATTAAGGCAATTACGCTACTTTGTAGAGGTAGCTGAGCGAGAACATATTTCTGAAGCAGCAGAATATCTTCACGTAGCACAGTCAGCGATTAGCCGACAAATTGCAAACTTAGAAGATGAACTAGGAACACCGCTTTTCGAACGAATTGGGCGCAATGTTAAATTAACACCAATTGGTAAAATTTTTTTAGAACATGCAATTACCGCGTTAAAGGCAATTGACTTTGCTGCAAAGCAAGTGGAAGAATACTTAGATCCAGCAAAAGGCACAATCAAAATCGGTTTCCCGACAAGTTTAGCAAGTTATGTATTACCAACGGTTATTTCTGCCTTTAAAAAGGAATATCCCCATGTATCTTTTCATTTACGACAAGGTTCGTATAAATTTTTAATCGAGGCTGTGAAAAATCGAGAATTAAATTTAGCTTTTTTAGGACCGCTTCCTCCGAAAGATGAAGCGATTACGCCCACCATTCTGTTTAGTGAGAATATCCATGCACTATTACCAGCAAATCATCCACTTGCCAAAAACGAGCGTCTTAACTTAGTAGATTTACGTAACGAAAATTTCGTTTTATTCCCAGAAGGGTATATTTTGCATAAAGTAGCTGTGGAAGCATGTAAATCAGCCGGCTTTGTCCCAAAGATTACATCTGAAGGAGAAGATATGGATGCATTGAAAGGGTTAGTGGCGGCAGGTATCGGAGTGACGTTATTACCTGAAAGCTCCTTATCTGACTCGACACCACGCTTGACCGTAAAAGTTCCAATCGCATTACCTGTAATCCGTCGTACAGTTGGTGTCATTTCCCCAACGAACCGAGAACTCGCTCCATCTGAACAAGTATTTCTACAATTTGTTACAAACTTCTTCTCTCGCTTAACACAATTTCAATAATGTGGGCAGTAGGGGGATTGGGAAAGTAAAAACTTTCCGAATCCCCCTACACTTCTTAATAATTCTCTACTCAAAATACCTTTTCAAAAGCGCCCTTCTTACTGAGGATTTCCTGGGGAATATTGGCGAACCCTGCTTAGAAAAACGCAATTTACGACAAAAAAATCCCGAGGTTGATGTTCACCTCGGGATCAATTGATTTATTATTTTGATACAGGTACGACAGCGCCGCCCCACTCTTCAAGAATGAATTCTTGAATTGGTTCAGAATGTAATACTTCTACTAAGCGAGCAATTGCTTCACTGTCTTTGTCTTCACTACGAACTGCGATGACATTTACATATGGAGACTCAGAACCTTCGATTGCGATTGAATCTTCAAGTGGATTAATTCCAGCATCGATTGCAAAGTTAGAGTTGATAACTACCGCATCTCCTTCACCTTCTTCATAGTATGTTACTAATAATTCAGGTGCAGAGCTTGCATCAATTACTAATTTTTTCGGATTGTCTACAATATCATCAATCGTTGCAGCTGTTTTGTCGATACCATCTTTTAGTGTGATTAATCCTTGTGCTTCTAATAATTGAAGAATACGACCTTGGTCAGATACTGAGTTTGAGATGATAATTGTAGCACCATCTGGTAGCTCGTCTAATGATTTATATTTTTGAGAGTAGATACCGATTGGCTCAATATGAATCCCACCCGCATTTACGAAATCATAGCCCTTTTCTGCAATTTCAAGCTCTAAATAAGGGATATGTTGGAAATAGTTCGCATCAAGATCACCAGACTCTAAATCTTGGTTTGGCATAATATAATCTTGGTATGGCTTAACCTCTAAATCGATACCCTCTGCTTCTAAAATTGGCTCTGCTTCTTTTAAAATTAGTTCATGTAAACCGTTTGAAGCACCCACAACAATTTTTGTATCTTCTGCTGTTTCCCCCGCCTCATTTGCTGCTGTATCATTTGTTGGTTTTTCTTCATCAGAGCCACAAGCTCCTAATGCAAGTGCTAATGATGGTACTGCTAATAATGATAAATACTTCTTCATGTGTTGAAACCCCTTTTCTTTATCTTATATGTCTTTTTATAAAAACGGCTATCGCCGATACTACCTTATCGTTTGTCTGTACGTGCTGTAATCGCATCGCCAATCCACTGGATCACAAATACAATTACTAAAATAATAATCGTTGACATCAACACTACATCATCACGACTACGCTGGAACCCTTCGATAAAGGCTAAGTTCCCTAAACCGCCTGCTCCGATAATCCCTGCCATCGCTGTGTAACCAACAAGCGCAACAGCTGTTACGGTAATCCCTGAAATAAGGGCCGGTAAACTTTCTGGAATAAGCACTTTAAAAATAATCGTGGATGTTTTAGCCCCCATTGAACGAGCCGCTTCAATAACGCCTTTATCAATTTCGCGTAATGCGATTAATACCATACGTGCGTAAAACGGTGCAGCCCCAATGATTAATGCAGGAAGTGCTGCATTAGTGCCACGAATTGTACCGACTAAAAACTTTGTAAATGGAATTAATAAAATAATCAAGACGATAAACGGAATCGAACGGAAAATATTTACAAGTGATCCCGTTAAAAAATGAACGATTTTATTTGCCCACATTTGATTCGGACTCGTTAAAAACAATAAAATCCCAATGGCTAAACCTAAAATAAGCGTAATAACGGTTGAAATGGCTGTCATGTAAATCGTTTGGTATGTTGCCTCATACATCGTTTCCCAGTTTACATTCGGAAATAATTGACTAAGCATGTTCAATCACCTCCGTCTGAATTTCATGCTGCGATAATATGTTTAGTGCTTGTTGCACTTGCTCTTCTGTACCATCAATATGAACGATTAATGTCCCGTATGGACCACTTGTTGTATGTGAAATCGAACCATGTACAATATTTACATCGACGCCGTATTCTTTAATGACTTGCGAAATGATCGGCTGTTCTGTTGCTTGTCCAACAAATGTCACTTTCACAAGCTTCCCTGTAGGGTAATTTGTTAAAATTTGCTCAATCGATTCTTTTGTTTCGCTTGTACCAGATACTTGTGAAACGAATTTTTTTGTAATTGGCGCTTGCGGGTTTTGGAAGACATGTAATACTTCGCCTGCCTCTACTACCTTTCCAGCTTCCATGACAGCGACACGATGACAAATTTTGCGAATAACATGCATTTCGTGTGTAATCAATACAATTGTTAAACCAAGTCGCTTATTAATATCTAATAATAGCTCTAAAATCGAATCCGTTGTTTCTGGATCAAGTGCAGATGTCGCTTCATCACAAAGCAATACTTCTGGATTGTTTGCAAGCGCTCGTGCAATGCCGACACGTTGCTTTTGACCACCTGATAGTTGTGAAGGATACGCTTTGTCACGCCCTGCAAGACCAACTAACTCGATTAACTCTGCTACACGCTTTGCGCGCTCAGCCTTTGGTACACCTGCAATTTCTAATGGAAACGCAATATTTTCTTCCACTGTACGCGACCAAAGGAGATTAAAATGTTGGAAAATCATACTAATTTTTTGACGCGCTGCACGTAGCTTATTGCCCGAAATCGCCGAGATCTCTTCACCATTCACCACTACCGAACCTGTTGTTGGCTTTTCTAAACCATTTAACAGGCGAATCATTGTACTTTTACCAGCACCACTATAGCCAATAATACCGTATATTTCGCCTTTCTCAATCGCTAAGTTTACATTGTCAACAGCTTTTAGTTCACCGTTTTTCGTCTTGTAAACCTTTGTTATATTACTTAACTCAATCATAATAAACTCCTTCTACACGAAAAAACCTTCCTACTAATATAGACAAGCAGAAAGGTTTTCGCACAATTTATACGTTAACCGTTCTCTCATCTTTCAAAGCAAAACTTTGAGTGACTTGGCACCTTTTCACAATTGTGATGGTTGCCGGGCTTCATAGGGCACTTCCCTCCACCGCTCTTTATAAGAGTAACGTTATAAAATTTATTTTATGCATGTAAATGTACCATGACTGTTAATTGTCCGTCAATTGTTTTTTAACATTTCATACAAATTTAGTACGGATTGAAACGCGTACACCTTTTGGGCAATTTTACCGTTTTTAACGATTACTAAACACGGCACACTTTCAATTTCATAGTCATACGCTAGGTCTTCCATATAATTTAAATTTGCTTTACCAAGGGGTAATGTGGGCAGTAACTCTTCCACTACATTTAACATTTTAGATGCAACAGCACATGTACCGCACATCGGTGTATATAAATAAAAAGCGGCCATCTCTTTTTCGTTTATGATTTCCTGCCACTGTTCTTTTGTCCAGTCTTCCATCTGCTCATCCTATTTCACTTTGAATTTAGCCGCTTGTAAAATATCACGCACGACACTACTTGGTGCCTCTGCTACACCATTAAACGGCACAGGTAATTCAAGTTGCACAGCCTCGCTATATGTTCGGCGCATAATTTTTCTTAAATAATCCCCTGATTTATCGCGATCAAAAAAGGTAAATATCTCAATATCTTCGTATGGTTCAAGTAAATCGATTAATGCTTCTTCGTCTATCGTGCCATTTGTACACAAAATCAATACTTGCTCAGCAAGAAGGGGTGTAATTTTTAATTTATCAGAGCGACCTTCTACGATTATACACTTTTCAATCATTCAATTCTCCCCCTACGTTGAAAAAAACGCCAAAATCCATACTAGATTCAGGCGCTTCTTTGTATTATTCAGAAATAAACTCTTCGTATGCTTCGGCAGTTAATAGTTCTTCCACTTCTGCTTCATTTGAAAGTTCAACTACAATCATCCAAGCATTTTCGTATGGAGATTCATTAACGAATTCTGGGTTATCTGATAATTCGTCGTTTGCTTCTACTACTGTACCAGATACTGGTGAATATAATTCAGAAACTGTTTTTACTGACTCTACACTACCGAACGGTTCGTTAATTGTTACTGTATCGCCTACTTCTGGTAGCTCAACGAATACAATATCACCAAGTTCGTTTTGTGCAAAATCCGTAATACCAACGCGTACTTTATTGCCTTCGATTTTTACCCATTCGTGTTCTTTTGTGTAGCGTAAATCTTTAGGAATACTCATGAAAATCCCTCCAACAAAATGTATAAATCTCTTTCAGTTTGACATATTTCATTAGTAAAAACAAGGTTGTATTCAGCCTATTTCCACGTTTCTGAGAAGTCAGACTCCTTGAAACCAAGCGTCACCTTTTCACCATCTGTCACAATGGGGCGTTTAATGAGCATCCCATCAGATGCAAGCAAAGCTAATTGCTCTTCTTCGGACATATTTGCTAATTTATCCTTTAAGCCTAGTTCTTTATACTTGTTACCTGACGTATTGAAAAACTTCTTTAGTGGCAGACCACTTTTCTTATAGAGCTCTGTTAATTGTTGCTGTGTTGGCGTTTGTTCAACAATGTGTACAGATTCGTAAGCGATATTGTTTTCTTCTAGCCATTTTTGCGCCTTTTTACATGTCGTACATTTTGGATATTGAATAAATTTCAGTGGCATGTATGTAGCTCCTTTTATTGTTATCTTCTCTTCTATTGTATAAGATTTCCTAGCAAAATGCTAAAAAAAGACTAAATAATATGCCTCACCACCATAAAAGATGTCCCCTCTCTATCATCATATTCATACATAACAAAGAACGACAAAAAGGATTGTAAACTATTAATATAAAAAATCCGAATGCTGTCGCATCCGGATTTTTTAACATTAAACGACGTATTTTTCAGCTGCAATCAGTTTTGCTGCTGCTTCGCGTTTTTTCGGAATTAAGTTGTAAGGATTGTTACGTGTTAATTTACGAAGAGCTGACAACATCATGCGACCATTATCGCCCTCTACTGAAGCAAGTAATGTATCCTTTGCTTCTGCTTCAATAATAGCAAACGCTTCTTGACAGAAGATTTGTGTGTAAAGAATTTTTTGGGCTGCTTTTTCTGCACCATCACGCTCAATGGCTTTTTGTGTACGGATGACTGCTGATTCCATCGCATATAATTGGTTGGCAATGTTGGCAATGTTGACAAGCAGCTCTTGCTCTTGATCTAATTTTGCACCGAACGCCTGCGCCGCTGTACCTGCTGCAAGAACTGCGATTTTCTTCGCGTTCTTCACAAGATATTTTTCTTGTGCTAACGGTGCATCTTCAAGCTCTTCTGGCATCATCATGAGCAATTCACTTTGTAGATTTTGCGCTACTTGAAGAAGTGGTAACTCCCCTTTTAATGCTTTCTTCATAAATGTGCCTGGTACGATCATACGGTTAATTTCGTTTGTCCCTTCGAAAATACGATTAATACGAGAATCACGGTAAATACGCTCTACTTCATATTCTGCCATAAAGCCATAACCGCCGTGTAATTGTACCGCTTCGTCCGCGATATAATCCAATGTTTCCGTGCCAAATACTTTAGCGATTGAACATTCGATTGCATACTCAGCCACAGCTGCTGCAATGGCTGCTCCATTTTTTTGCTCTTCTTCTGATAGCTGGCTCAGTGTATCTTCGAAGTACCCTACTGTACGATAATTTAATGACTCTGAAGCATATAAATGTGCTGCCATTGTCGCTAATTTTTCTTTCGTTAAGTTGAAGCTAGAAATTGGCGTTTTAAATTGTTGACGTTGGTTCGTATATTGAATAGCAAGCTCCAGTGCACGCTTCGATCCACCTACAGTCCCTATACCAAGCTTATAACGACCGATGTTTAAAATGTTGAATGCAATGACGTGACCACGACCCACTTCACCAAGTACGTTTTCTACTGGTACTTGTGCATCTTCTAAAATCAATGTACGAGTAGAGGATGATTTAATGCCCATCTTCTTCTCTTCCGCCCCTACAGAAACGCCTGGGAATGCTCTCTCTACGATAAACGCAGTGAATTTTTCACCATCGATTTTAGCGTACACAACGAATACATCCGCAAAGCCTGCGTTTGTAATCCATTGTTTTTCACCATTTAATACATAGTGTGTTCCTGCTTCGTTTAATTTCGCCGTTGTTTTTGCACCTAATGCATCTGAACCCGAACCTGGCTCTGTTAACGCATACGCAGCAATTAACTCACCAGAAGCTAATTTCGGCAAGTATTTTGACTTTTGTTCGTCGTTACCGAATAATACGATTGGTAAAGAACCGATACCTACGTGTGCACCGTGCGTAATAGAAAAGCCACCAGCCACAGCCATTTTTTCAGCGATTAACGCTGAAGAAATTTTATCTAAGCCAAGCCCCTCATATTCTTCAGGTACATCCGCAGCGAGTAATCCTAATTCACCTGCCGTTTTCAATAAACGTACTGAATGCTCAAACTCGTGGTTTTCTAAGTTTTCTACTACTGGTAACACTTCATTTTCTACATAGTCAGCTGTTGTTTGCGCAATCATTTTTTGCTCATCTGTGAAATCCTCTGGTGTAATGACACGATTGATATCTACGTCCTCGATTAAAAAGCCGCCGCCTTTAATGATGTTTGTTGTTAATTTCATATCCATTTCCTCCTCATAGTCATTTCATTTTCTTCCCCTACAATAAAGCAAAAACTGAATGGTTATTCATATTTTGTGTATAGAAAAGCTCGGAAAGTTTACTCGGAGGCAAAGAGAATAAACTTTCCAAAAGCTGTTTCTAGAAATTAAAGGACTTCAAATACACCAGCTGCACCCATACCGCCACCGATACACATTGTGACGACGCCGTATTTCTTCTCTTGGCGTTTTAACTCGTGAAGCAGCTTGAGTGTCAAAATCGCTCCTGTTGCACCAAGTGGGTGACCAAGCGCAATCGCACCACCATTTACATTCACTTTATCCATATCAATTCCTAAGTGACGCACCACTTGGATAGACTGTGAAGCAAATGCTTCGTTGATTTCCCACAGGTCGATTTGATCTTGTGTAAGACCGGCAATTTTCAACGCTCTCGGTACCGCCTCAATTGGTCCAATCCCCATGACTTCTGGTGGTACACCGCCAACAGCGAATCCTAAAAATTTCGCCATCGGTTTTAATCCTTGTGTCTCTGCTTCTTCACGGTCCATCACAAGCACCGCTGCAGCACCATCAGAAGTTTGTGAAGCATTTCCTGCCGTTACAGACCCTTTAATATTGAATGCTGGGCGAAGTTTCCCTAACCCTTCAACGGTTGTATTCGGACGCACCCCTTCATCTGTATCAAACGTAAAGGTACGTGTTGCAGGTTTATGATCTTTCCCAACGAAGTGCTGTGTGACTTCAATCGGTACGATTTCATCTTTGAATTTTCCTTCTTTAATCGCTTTTTCAGCCAGCTCATGTGAACGAACAGCAAAAGCATCTTGGTCTTCACGGCTTACTTCATAACGCCGTGCTACTTCTTCTGCTGTATGCCCCATGCCCATATAGTACTGAGGGGCTGTTTCTGCTAATGTTGGATTCAGACGTACCGTATTCCCTGTCATTGGAATCATACTCATCGATTCTGTACCACCTGCGATAATCGCTTTTGAGTGGCCTAACATAACACGTTCTGCTGCATATGCAATAGATTGTAACCCTGATGAACAAAAGCGATTTACTGTAATCGCTGGTGTCGTATCAGGTAACCCTGCTAACGCACCGACTAAACGTGCTACGTTCATCCCTTGCTCTGCTTCAGGCATAGCACAGCCCATAATCAAATCATCAATCGGACCTTCATAGCCTGCTCGTTTTAATGTTTCCTTTACAACAATGCTACCGAAATCATCTGGACGCATCGTTGCAAGTGAACCTTTTTTCGCTTTCCCAATAGGCGTCCGTGCACCTGCTACAATTACGGCTTCACGCATAATGATGTCTCCCCCTTGTTTAGCTTCATGCTATTCATCATTTTCTATTAAACTCGTAAATTAGTTACGAAGCGGTTTCCCCTTTACAAGCATATGCTGCATACGTTGCTGTGTTTTCGGTTGCTGTACTAACTCCAAGAATGCTTGCTTCTCTAAGTTTAAAATATACTCTTCCTCAACCTCTGTTCCATATGGTACTAAACCACCTGCAAGAACAAATGCTAATTTTTTCGCAATGGATAAATCGTATTCGCTAATATAGCCCGAATCGAACATTCCTTGTGCCCCTAGCAGTAATGTTGCATAGCCCGATGCCCCGACCACTTTCACTTTCTTCTTCACAGGTGCTTTGTATCCTGCATCGTAAAGGGCAATAGCTGCTTGTTTCGCATCATAGATTAAGTGATCTGGGTTAACCGATACGCCGTCTGCAAAATCTAAGAAGTTATTTTCCCGTGCTTCTTCACCAGATGTCGATACTTTCGCCATCGCAATTGTCTCAAACACTTTGTTGATCACTGCTTGTAAATCGATATCTACACCATTTGGTAAACCTTTTAGGAACTTTTCGTAAAGTCCTAAGTTCCCTGCACCACCTGGAATGACCCCAACTCCTACTTCTACTAAACCGATATACGTCTCTGCTGAAGCTTGAATATGTGCTGCCGGTAAGCAAACTTCTGCTCCACCGCCAAGTGTCATTTGGAACGGTGCTGCTACAACTGGTTTTGAGGCGTACTTAATACGACGCATCGCTTTTTGGAATGCCCCAATGACAAAATCAAGTTCAAAAATATTATCATCTTGCGCTTCCATTAAGATCATGCCAAGATTGGCCCCTACACAGAAGTTCTTGCCTTGGTTACCAATGACAAGCCCTTTATAAGCTGCGTTGTTTTCCAATTCATCAATCGCCGTGTTTAACATTTGAATAATGTCTAAGCCAATGGCATTTGATTGTGAATGGAACTCTAATAAAAGCACACCATCTTGTAAGTCTATTAAGCTAGCTCCAGCATTTGATTTAATAACACCGTGTTTTTTCTTATAACGTTTTAAATCAATGGCTTTCTCGTTTACGGGCACTTTTACGTATTCCGTACCGTTGTAGTAAGCTAGCTCATGATCAATTTCTGAGTAGAATGTTTCCAAGCCTTTGTCGAGTAAGCCTTGAACAAACGCTGGAATGTCACGCCCTTCTTCTTTCATTTTTCCAACAGATTGTTTGACACCAATTGCATCCCACATTTCGAATGGACCTTGCGCCCAACCGAAGCCCCATTTCATTGCATTATCAATCGCAACAATATCATCCGCAATTTCACCTGTCAGTTGCGCTGAGTAAAGTAATGTTGGTGCAAAAATATTCCATAATAGTTCACCAGTACGGTCTTTGGCGTACACTAATGTTTTCACTTTATTGGCAAGACCACGTGCTTGTTTTGCCATTTCAATAGAAGGCGTTTTTAGCTTTTTCACTGGCTCATATTCAAATGTATCTAAATTTAACTCTTTAATCTCTTTTCCTTGTTTTAAGAAGAAACCTTGACCTGATTTTGCACCAAGCCAACCATTTGCAATCATTTTCTTTAATGTTGGATCTTCAGCAAACACCGTCTGTTCTTCACCTGTTGTATGGTCATAAACATTTTTCGCTACATGCGCAAATGTATCTAATCCTACAACATCAAGTGTACGGAATGTCGCAGATGATGGTCGCCCAATAAGTGGACCTGTTACCGAATCCACTTCCCCAACGGAGTAGCCACGTTCTTGCATTTCCTTCATCGTCAAAATTAAGCCGTACGTACCGATACGATTGGCAATGAAGTTTGGTGTATCTTTTGCAATTACGACGCCTTTACCAAGCACATCTTCACCGAACACTTGCATAAATTCTACTACTTCTGGCGCAGTAGTAGTAGAAGGAATGACCTCTAATAGCTTTAAATAACGTGGCGGGTTGAAAAAGTGTGTGCCAAGGAAATGCTTTTTAAAATCGGCTGAGCGCCCTTCCGCCATCTCATTAATGCTGACGCCTGACGTATTCGAACTTATAATTGTGCCTGGCGTACGTACCGCATCAATTTTTTCCATTAGGCCTTTTTTAATCTCAAGGTTTTCTACGATAACTTCAATAATCCAATCTACATCTTTTAATTTGTCAAAGTCGTCTTCAAAGTTACCTGGCGTAATTAACGCTAAGTTTTTCTTAGAAGCGAGCGGTGCTGGTTTTTGCTTTAATAATTTTTGCACTGCACCGTTTACAAATCGATTGCGTACGGCAGGACTTTCAAGCGTTAACCCTTTTGCTTGCTCTTCTGTAGTTAGCTCCCTTGGTACGATATCTAGCAATAATGTTGGGATACCGATATTAGCTAAGTGAGCGGCAATACCTGAACCCATAACCCCTGAGCCTAATACGGCTGCTTTTTGAATTTTGTAAGTCACGAGAATTTCCCCCTTCTCCACTCTTCTTCATCATAATGAATAGCCATTCATTTTTAACCGAAAAAAAAACTCGAAACAGCTTTTCTGTTCTTAGTGTAGATTATTTCGTCAGTTTTAGCAACGTTTTTTAACATTTATTTCTATAAAATTCTAAATTTTTCTCCATAAACGTTGATATACCAAGGAAAAAATGAATACTCATTCACTCTTTTTCAAATTATCTCATCTAGCATATAGAGAAAGCAAATTACTTTTAGCTTTTCACTAAAATGTGTAAACTAGCAATTATAGGAGCGTGATAAAGATGCAGGAAATTACAACAGTAGAACAGTTTAACGAAATCATTTCAGGTGATCAAAAGGTGATTGTCAAATTCTTCGCTGGTTGGTGCCCAGATTGTACACGTATGGATATGTTCATTGATCCAATCGTAGAAGAATACAATCAATATGTTTGGTATTCAGCGAACCGCGACAACTTCCCAGAATTAGCAGAAAAGTACCAAGTGATGGGTATCCCTTCACTATTAATCTTCCAAAATGGTGAAAAATTAGCGCACTTACACAGCGCAAATGCAAAATCACCTGAGCAAGTAACGGACTTTTTAGAAGCACAAAAGGCATAAATGATTCTAAGGCTCGTCATATTATACATGGCGAGCCCTATTTTATATACTAAACAGGAATTACCTATATGTAAGTTGAATAGTAAGTGTATGTTCATACTATCGGAGGTGGTTTAATAATGAAGATTTTACTAGATGTGAATGGAATGTCCCAATACAGTGAAATTGTTTATCCACAATTTCGGAACTCCGCTTGCGGACCAACGACAGCACACGTCATTTTAAACTATTTGTGCAAGGATCATCACGTAGCTAAAAAGAACATTAACGACATGTATCAACTGTTAGGTAGTACAAAAATCGGGTTGTTTAAATGGCGCTTCATTCGCAATTTACGCGCTCAACTAGGCCCTAATTTCTGCATTGAATCATGCAATTTATCCGAAGCGATTTGGCAACTCAGGTACGGATATCCTGTCGCTATGAAGTTCGATCAATATTTTACATTTCAGTGGTTTACGAAAAAGAAGCCTACATTTAAATATCATTGGGTGCCACTCATTGGATACGAAATTAAAAATGACAGTTTATATTTAATTATTCATGACAACGGTGGCCGTAATCGAGACAGTCAAATACGCTCTATTAAATACAACGATAACCGCCATGTACTCAGTTTTGTAAAAATAGAGCCAAGAGAATAAGTTCTCTTGGCTCCATTCATTCAGTTATAATCCTAATGATTTAGCGTGCTTCACAATTAATCTAAAGCCACGCTCGTGTAATTGCTCTAAGTGTTGCGTATAATCTGCTGGGACAATCAGCTCATCCAGTTGCTTTTCAATCGGTGCTTCACAATGAATTTGAGCAAGCTGATACGACAATTTCAGCATGTCCTCATTTTCACCAATTTTAATGCGTTGTCCAGCCTTCAACGTTGGGAGCGCCTCCAGCACGCCCTCAACGGAGTTGAAATCTTGGATTAATTTAAGCGCTGTTTTAGGACCGATTCCCTTTACGCCTGGGTAGCCATCACTTGTATCCCCCATAAATGCTTTAACATGGGCAAACTGTTCGGGCTCAATGCCATACTCCTTTTGGAATCGCTCTAGTGTATAGACATCATACTCTGTGTAGCCCTTTTTAGTAAAAGCGATTGTTGTAGATGGATTTAAAATTTGTAATAAATCTTTATCTCCACTAATAACGGTCATTTGTGCATCATATTGCCACTTTTTCACCATTGAACCAATGAGATCATCTGCCTCTATTCCTGTAATACCAAAGTTTGTCCACCCTAGCATGGCAGAAACTTCCTTTGCTAGATCAAATTGCGGCACCATCTCTTCAGGTGGTGCAGGACGGTTTGCTTTATATCCATCAAATAGCTCATTTCGAAACGTATGCATCCCCATATCCCAACAAACAGCGATATGCGTCGGCTGCATTAGATGCTGCGCTGTTAATACGTGACGCGCAAATCCTTGTACGCCATTTGTTGGTGTACCATCTTCTAAACGGATAAACTGGTTCATCGCTGCAGACGCAAAAAATGAACGGAATAACAATGCCATACCGTCTACAATAAGTAAATGTTTTGTCATCTTCAAAGCCCCTCTTTCTACGACATTTCTATTATATCAAATTCTGGACAAATGCCGACGAAAGGGACTTATTCGAATAAACAAAAAGTTGAAAAGCTAATTTTTAAATATTCATAACGACTCACACATTTGGATAAATGCGTACTTTTTAGGAGGAGATTTACGCGACTTTATAAGACTTTTACGCGAGATTCATCTACTTTTACGCAACTTCCCCTAATACATGAGCATTTTGTCCACACAAAACGCTCATGCCAAGGGTTATCCTAAGGCTTCAAATAACGCACAATCTTTTCAATATCATCATGGACAACGCGATCCTCCTGAAGAGGTGCTACAAATGTACGGAGCTCCTGCCACTTCGCTTTGGTACGCGGACTCATTAATTCCATTCCCCGATATTCAACTGCTTGCAATGCACAAAAGGCTTCAATCGCTAACACACGCCGCGCATTACAAAGTATCATATACGCATGACGAGCCGCTGTTGTCCCCATGCTCACATGATCTTCCTGATTGGCTGATGACGGAATAGAATCGACACTTGCTGGATGTGCTAGTGTTTTATTTTCAGAGACAAGGCTCGCCGCACTATATTGTAAAATCATCGCACCTGACTCAAGCCCCGGTCTCGCACTTAAAAATGCCGGTAAGCCTTCATTCAAACTTGGATTTACTAACCGTTCAATTCTTCGCTCAGAGACATTTGCCAATTCTGCTATGGCTAACTTAAAAAAATCCATCGCAAAGGCAATCGGTTGCCCGTGAAAATTTCCACCTGAAATGACCGCACCATCTTCAAATAATAGCGGGTTATCTGTAGCAGCATTCATTTCGATTTCTAGCTTTTCTTTGACATAAGCTAACACTTGCCAACTCGCACCATGAATTTGTGGAATGCATCGAAGAGAATAAGGATCTTGCGTGCGCAGTTCACCTTGCTTTGTCATGAGCTTACTTCCTGCGAACCAATCCCGCATTCTACTCGCTACATCCATTTGCTCCACAAAACCACGTGCTGCGTGTACGGCCGGGTGAAAAGCATCCGTAATCCCTCGCAACCCTTGAAGCGTCATCGCCGCAATCCACTCACTATCATACGCAAGCTTTTCCGCCTCAATATAATTTACAACGCCCTGTGCTGTCATCGCTTGCGTACCATTTATTAATGCTAGCCCTTCTTTCGCTCGAAGCTCAATCGGTGCAAGCTGGAACTTTTCAAAAATCGCTTTTGCTGCATAACGATAACCATGATGGAATACATCGCCTTCTCCAATCAGCGCCAGCACTAAATGTGAAAGCGGTGCTAGATCACCGGAGGCACCTAGCGAACCTTGCTGGAAAATAACAGGATGAACTTGCTCATTTACCATCCACTCGAGACGTTCAAGCACTTCTAGTCGAATGCCTGAATAACCCTTTAACAATGCATTCAAACGTAGTACCATCATCGCGCGGCTAACAACTTCTGAAAACGGCTCGCCAAACGCACAGGCATGTGAGCGGATTAAATTAAGCTGCAATCGATTCACTTCACGCTC
This sequence comes from Lysinibacillus sp. RU7, assembly GCF_057837305.1. Taxonomy (NCBI): domain Bacteria; kingdom Bacillati; phylum Bacillota; class Bacilli; order Caryophanales; family Bacillaceae; genus Lysinibacillus; species Lysinibacillus sp. RU7. The sequence continues at coordinate 86,877 of NZ_JBYQFK010000003.1, forward strand.
GTCAATTTTCACATCGCTCAACTTGCCAAACCCTGTGTTAATGCCATACACCGTTTCACCGAGCTGGACAATTTTTTCTACTCGTGCCCGACTTGCTATTACTTTAGCTTTCGCTTCTTCTGCGATGATGATCGAAGCACCTTCATACAAGATTGCTTTCATTTGTTTCATCGTTAACTGATGACCATTCAAGGAAATCATGGATCTCGCCCCTTCAAGTTGGATTATCCGACAACCTTTACTCCATTTTTCCACACTTGATGAACGTGATTTACACCGAACATATAATGTAATTTTTGATAGTTTGAGACGTTCCAAATGACTAAATCTGCTTGTTTTCCTACTTCAATGGAGCCAATGATCTCTTCCATCCCAATAGCACATGCTGCATTATAAGTAGCCGCACATAGCGACTCAGCGGGTGTCATGCGCATTGTAATACACGCTAAGTTCATGACAAGTGGCATTGATGTTGTCGGTGAAGAACCTGGATTACAATCCGTTGATATTGCAACTGGTATACCTAAGTCAATCATATGTCGTGCCCTTGCAGGTGGCTCCCCTAAAATTAGTGCTGTTGCTGGTAACAAGCAGGCAATGACACCGCTACCGACAAGTTTTTGAAGCCCTTCATCGCTCGTTTTTAATAGATGGTCAGCGGAAATCGCCTCCACTTTCGCAGCTAACTCCGCTCCACCATAGCATTCAATTTCATCCGCATGCACTTTTGGCATCAGTCCGTGCTCTTTTCCTGCAAGTAACACACGCTCTGCCTGTTCAGCCGTGAACACACCTTTTTCTAAAAAAACATCACAAAACTTCGCCACACGAAGGCGGGCTATTTCTGGGATCATCTCTGTAATGACATAATCGACATAATCTTCCTCACGCCCTGCAAATCCCTCTGGTACAACATGAGCCCCCATAAACGTCGGAATAATGTCAATCGGATGTTTTTCATGTAAACGTTGCATAATGCGTAATTGCTTGAGCTCAGTTTCTAAGTCTAAACCGTATCCACTTTTACTCTCTAGTGTCGTAACACCATGCTGTAAAAATGAATCTAACCGAAGTGCCGTATCATTATAAATTTGCTCCTCTGACATTTCGCGTGTCTTTTTCACGGTCGCATGAATACCGCCACCGCTTTGCAAAATTTCCATATACCCTTTTCCTTTAATCCGCGCTTCGAATTCAAATTCACGAGAGCCTCCATGCACAATATGCGTATGCGGGTCAATTAATCCAGGCGTAATAATTTTTCCTGTTGCATCTACAATTTTTGCTTCATGTGCACGTGGCATACAAATTGGAATCATTTGCTGCATTGTACCGACTGCTCGAATTTTTCCATCTTCTATCCATATACTACCACCTTCGATTACTTGCAAATCAGCCATTTCTTCTTTCACACGCGGTCCTTTTTTATGTGACGCCAATGTAATCAGTTGTGCCGCATTTTGAATCCAAATTGGTTGTTTTACTTGTTGTTGCTGTTCTAATACTTGTACTACCGATTCCTTTTTCATTTCTTCAAACCCCTTTATCCCCTTTGATAACTCTATTATCTTCTAAATAATTCTACATTTCTAGTTATATATAACTACTTCAGTTATTTATAAGTAATATAAAATTTCTATTTACTATTCAAAAATAAGTCACTAAAACATAAATACCTATATAATTACTTTTATTAGTTCATTTCAAAGAAACACATTAATATATCAAAATAGTAAATATCCCTCTCAATTTTTGAAACTTTACGAATTTTTTTGAAGTATAATTAAATAAATCTTTATAGGAGGGATATGTATGGGTTTATTACAAGCAGGTATTGGTGCGGCAACAGGCGTATTAGCAGATCAATGGCGAGAGTATTTCTACTGTGATGCTATTCCAGCTGATGTATTAATGATGAAAGCGGAGAAAAAGGGCGGTAAGCGTGGCTTTAACAGAAAAGGTAGCGATAATATCATTAGTAATGGATCCATTATTGCCGTAAACGAAGGGCAAGCCATGATGATTGTGGAACAAGGGAAAATTATCGAATTCTGTGCAGAAGCAGGCGAATTTTTATTTGACACGTCAACAGAGTCAAGTATTTTCTACGGCGATTTAAGTGACAACATTCAAGAAACATTTAAACAGTTAGGTAAGCGGATTGCCTTTGGTGGCGAAGCACCGAAAGATCAGCGCATTTACTTTTTCAACAAAAAAGAAATTCCAGGCAATAAATACGGCACACCGAGCCCGATTCCATTTCGTGTAATCGATCACAACATTGGCCTTGATATCGATATTTCTATTCGCTGTCACGGTGAATACTCATACAAAATTATAGACCCGATTTTATTTTATACAAATGTAGCTGGGAATGTGGAAACAGAATTCCGTCGCTCACAGATTGAAACACAATTACGTACAGAGCTATTAACCGCGCTACAACCAGGATTCGCAAAAATTTCAACAATGGGTATCCGCTACAGTGCACTACCTGGCCATACACTAGAACTCGCACAAGCATTAAACGACATTCTATCTGAAAAATGGGCAAAAACACGCGGTATTCAAATCGTTGAGTTTGGTGTCAACGCAGTCAATGCCTCCGAAGAAGATGAAGAGATGATTAAACAATTACAGCGCAATGCCGTACTGCGTAATCCAAATATGGCGGCTGCTACACTTGCAGGTGCACAAGCTGACGCCATGACAAAAGCAGCTCAAAACGAAGCAGGTGCATTTATTGGCTTTGCAGGAATGAATATGGCAGCAGGTGCTAGTGGATTAAATGCGAAAGATTTATTTGCGATGGGTGCCCAACAGCAACAAGCAGCTCCACCTCAAACACCGCAAAATCCAGCACCAAAAGAAAATGGCTGGACATGTTCATGTGGCACAATAAATACAGGAAAATTTTGTACAGAATGCGGTGCAAAACAACCCGAACCCACAGGCACATGGGTATGTTCTTGTAGTACACAAAATACAGGGAAGTTCTGTACGGAATGTGGCTTACCAAAACCAACAACAACAGCAGTGAAATGTGATAAATGTGGTTGGCAATCAGAAGGCACAATACCAAAATTCTGTCCAGAATGCGGCGATGCTATCAACGAAGCAGATCGTATATAAGGAGGTAGGCACATGAGTACATTTACTGCCGAAGATTTCAAAGAAGTTGATGAGTACGATGCTTCATGTCCTTCCTGTAGCGCTTCGATTCAGTTTAATCCAGCAAATGGTACGTTAACTTGTCCGTATTGCGGTTATGAAGAAAGCATTCCACAGCCCGAGCTCGATGAGGACCGGCTTGCCCAAGAAATCCAATTAGATGAAGCACTTGAAACTGGAAGCTTCGACTGGGGTGCCGAGAAAAAGGTAGTTATTTGTGATGCTTGTGCGGCAGAATCCGTTTATGATGCACTTGAAGTGGCCAATGTTTGTCCGTATTGCGGTTCGAATCACGTCATGGAAAGTACTGCTGACAATGCACTCGCTCCAAATGGGGTCTGTCCATTTGAAATTACACGTGAACAAGCAAATGAAAATTTCCAACGTTGGATTAAAGGAAAATGGTTTGCACCAAATGAAGCAAAACGAAAAGCACGAGCGGACGCTTTTACGGGTCTTTATTTACCCTATTGGACGTTTGATACGAAAACAGCTTCACGCTACACAGCTCGTTATGGTAAGCATCGGCAAGTAACCGATCGCGATGGAAAAACACGTACCGAAACGGATTGGTATTCTACTAGCGGTTTCTACCAAGAATTTATCGATGACCATTTAGTTCGTGCCACAACACGTTATAATGAATCGATTTTGCGTTCAGTTGAACCATTTAACACGAATGCTAGTCGCGCTTACAGTAAAGAATACTTAAGTGGCTATGCTGCAGAACGTTACAGTATCGGTCTGAAAGATGGATGGAAACAAGCACAACAAGACATTCACTCACACATTGAGGCACAAATTTCACATCAGGTGCGTATGCGTCATAACGCAGATATTGTAACAAACATTCATTTTTCTACCGTGCACTCTAATGTAACCTATAAATATGTCATGCTACCACTTTGGCTATCTTCTTTCCGCTACAGCGATAAAACATATCAATTCATGGTAAATGGGCAAACAGGAAAAGTTGGTGGACAATCACCCATCTCTGTAATTAAAGTAACAATTGCGGTACTTGTCACGCTAATGATTATTGCCATTATTTATGTATTCGGAGAAGGGAACTTCTTCTAAGGAATTAGAAAGGGATCGTCTAGACGGATCCTTTGCGACGAGGATGGTAGCATGTTGATGCGATCACTGTAGGAGCAATATTTCTTCAAGAAGTGAAGGGGATGTTCCGAAAAGTTTCTGGAACACCCCCTTTTTTAAAATCGCTTCATATTGCGAATCGCTTGAATTGATAATCGCACGAGTAAAATCGCACATAAAAAGAGTCCTAAATAGGCGGCCGTATTTAAATAAATAGCATAGGCGGTATGGATAAATTGCGAAATCGCTAACAGGGCAACCGAAATAATTCCGAACGTAATGCCGACCATTAATAACACAAATTGAGCAAAGAGCTGTGTAACAAAATTGGCATTAGCTTTATCTGAAAAAATATCATGATGCAAAATAATTTTACCACGCTCGACCTTTTTTACTAATTGGTCAATACGACGCGGAATTTTGCGCAAATTTGGGAGTAATAAGGACATTTCCTCCTCTAGTTTCCCCCATGTAACGGCTGGCTCTTTAAACGGTTGTTTTATGCTATTTTTAATATACTCATTTGAAAATAGCTTTGCTTCCTGGAAGATATCAAATGTCGGATCAATAACACGTAATGTACCGTCTAATGTCACAATGGCGCGCAATGCTACACTGACTGATGGATAAAAATGCAAACCGAATTCACGGACAATCGAGAAAATCGAATAAATGAGTTCATCCGTTGGTACATGCTTCACATATGAAATTTTCAACAACACATGGCTAATCGCCTGCTCAATCTTTTCCCGCTCTGCTAAATCAGCATTTTCAACAAGTAATGTAATCCCATCAAATAAAACGCTCGCATCATTTTGGTAAATCCCGACTAAAAATAGCTTTAACCCCTCTTGTTGTGGTGCAGCTAAACGACCAACCGCCCCAAAATCAAGAATCGTCGTCACGCCACTTCGGTTGTCAATATACACATTCCCCGGATGTGGGTCGGCATGGAAAATACCAGAAATAAGCGCCTGTTCTAAAAAGTTATAAAGGAGCGTTTCCGCAAATTTGTGGCGGTCGATATTAAATTTTTCAAATACTTCATCCGCGCAAGCAACCGATACACCGTCAATATACTCCATGACCAGTATATTTTCATTGCTATACTGTGTATAAACACGCGGTACATTGACCTTCAATACCGACTTGCCCATCATATTCATCACTTGCATCATATTCCGTGCTTCAATTTCAAAATTAATTTCTTCTTTTAATGCTAAAGCAAAACCGACTGCAAGCTCTTTAAAACCTAAGTTTTCTGCCCACGTAGACTTTTCCGTAATCCATTTTGAAAACTCGACTAAAATCCCTAAATCATCTTGCATAATTTCCTTTACTTCTGGGCGTAGTAATTTCACAACCACTTGTTCATTTGTGTCACGTAACACAGCTGTATGTACTTGGCCAATAGAAGCGGCAGCTAAAGGTTTTTCACTAAAGTAGCTAAACACTTCATCAAATGGCACAGGTACATTTTGACGCAAAATGGCATCTACTTGCTCTTTTGACAACTGCGGTGCATTGCTCTGTAGTTTTTCCAGTTCTTCAATGAACACGGGTGAGAATAATTCTTTTCGCGTCGATAACACTTGCCCAAATTTCACAAAGATGCCACCACACTGCTCTAACGTCAGTCGCAACGCAAGCGCTAATTCTCTTTCATCCTCACGATTCCGAACATATTTCATCGTCCGTGTAATCCCATTCGTCATCGCAATACGGACTACGTGGCGCAGTCGCTTTTGACGACGCCAATAGATGAAAAGTCTCTTAAAAAAATTATTTTTCCCTTTCAAACGGGCGCCATTTTCGTCCAATGAAATGGGATCAAATAATTCAAAAAGTAAATAAAGTAACATAGAAATAAGCAGCATGCTGCCAAACCATAAAAGCGTTGCTACATTTAAGACATTTTCTATAAGCCCTTCTGTGTTTACAGGGTTATCACGCAAATACGTATACCAAAACACAAATGTTGTGAATGAAACACTTAGCACAACGGATAATATTCGTTTTACTAGATTAACATTAAAACCAATTAATCGACCACTCACGAAAAAAATCAAGATCGATGCAATGATGACTTGCATCGTCAACTGCCAAACATCCATTCACTCACACCCTTTACTCCATCGTTACATGCACCTTTATCTCCACATTGCCTTTTAGTGCTTTACTAATCATGCACGTTTGCTCTGCTTTATGAGCAAGACGAGTTACAATCCGTTCATTTCTTTCATTCTTTTCAGCAAGTTTTAATTGGAGGTTGTGTATGATTTGTTCATACGTAAAGACGCCATTTGTTACATCAACGATCCCTTCTGATGTCATATTTAATATCGCCTTAATATCGGAACGTTCGAGCATGGCCGCAAGTGAAATGAGATAACATGTCGCTGCCGCCCCTAGTAGCATCTCATCCGGGTTCGTGCCGGTGCCTGGGCCGTCCATTTCAGGGGGAATCGAAATCGCTGTTGATAATCGTTCAGCCTGTAATGTCCCTACATCATTGCGTCCGCCTGCCCACGTTGTTTGTAATGTAAATGTATGCTGTGTCACGTGAAAACCGCCTCATTTCCCAAAGTAATCTGTATATTTACTATGATAGGGACTTCAAGAAAGAATCACAAGTAATAGAAAGGGAGGTTGAAAAAGCTCAAGCTTTTCAAACCTCCCACCTTTATTGACACAATAATACTTCTCTACTAAAGTTTCCTTTTTTCACGACGGCACGGTCCACTACTTTAAATCCAGCAACCATTACCATCTCATCCATCGGTTCCACTGTGACAAATAAAACGCGTTCGGCAATACGACGAGCGGACGTAACAATCGACTGCAAGCTAGCCACATCACTATGTGTAAACACGTTATACGGCATATCAATAATCGCCACATCATAATGCTCTACTATATCTTCAATCGGACCAAGCTGCACTTCGCCTTGCAAGCCAAAATGCGCGATATTTTTTCGCGAACCTGATGTGACAAACCAATTCATATCCCGCCCGATAATAGGAATACCCATTGAGAGCGCCTCAACTAATACCGTTCCAACACCACAGCACGGATCAATTACACGCTTTCCTTCGATGACGGGCACTGCAATATTAACGAGTGCTCTTGCCATCTTTGTACTGAGTGCTGTCGAGTATTGCTGTGGGCGCTCTTGATGTGCTAGCCATACAGCCTTCCCTTCCACAAGCTCTCCAAAATAAAAAGTGTCATGAACCTGTACTACACCAAATATCACATTCGGTGACGTTAAATCCGGTTCTCCTTCAATTGCTAGTGCGAGCTGTCTCTCTGTGGCACGTCTTTTCGTATGTGCCCATTTAGTAGTTCCACCAAGGTCTACATCATTTAATGACACGACACGGTATGTTTTGTCCCCAAGTTGAATATCCGTCAACTGTTTACACAGCAACTCTACACTAGCTGCCTTAAATTGAATCGCTAGCCTTGCACGTATAAACGGGCTTCGAATCGGCTCTACTTTTACAGGTGAAATGAGTACATTTTCCTCCGTGTCTGTTCCAAAAAACGCACGCATTTCCATACGGCATAGCGCCATTTCATCTGGACGCCAGCCGTATGTGTATAAGTATGAAACCATTATGCTTCTAACACTCCAAGCATTTTTGTCACAAAGTCCATTAATAACTCGTATGCCTGTTCAAATGTTTCTTCTCCCGTAAAGCCTTCTATTGCATCTAATGCAATATTCACTTCCCACAGACCTTCATCCCCTGAGAATATGGCACTAGATGAGCCTAACATCCCTTTTAAGTTATCACGTAAATACGCTTTTAATTGTTGATTCACTTTTTTTTGTAATCGTAAACCGAATAATGCCGTGTATACTTTAAACATTTCATCAAACTCTAACACAACTGCATCGATTTTAGCCTCGGCAAAATCACTTGATTGTGCATATAAAAACTCTTCTTGATGTGCTTTTAAGTAGCTAATATTTTGCTGCAAAAATGCTGCTGTTTCAACTGCCAACGTTTCCTCTGTTTCTTTGTGGCAACGCTCTAGGGCGCTTACTGTAAATGCCATAATAATCCCTCCAAATAATATTTCCATATGTAGTATAGCGCAAATTGTAACAACGATGAGAACAATTACTGTTTCATTCGAGCTAAAATGTACAACATGGTATAATTAGGAAAAAAGAAGAGGTGATCTGTATGCAAGCAAATAAATCAGTAACAGAAGTTTTGTTGAAACATAAGGAACACCAAAGCATTCAAGAATTGGCAGAAACACTTGAAAAAATAGCGCAAAAATTACGAACAGATGGGCAATTTATATTTGTACAAGGCACTGAGCAAGTGGTGGTAGCACCAACTGGACAAGTAAAAGTTGAATACGAATATACGAAAAAAGGGGACAAACACTCATTCGAGATCGAATTTGACTGGTATGAAGGGACAAACCCAAAACAAAAATTATCTATGGGTATCGAGTAAAGAAGAGGTAGACTTCTAATGTGTTCCTCTGCAGCTAAAAATGTAAAACAGAAACTACAAAAGGAGCGTGTTTTATATGGCAAAACTACAAGATAAAGTTATTATGATTACAGGTGGTGCTGGTGGAATCGGTCGCGGGATGGCACTAGCTATGGTAAAAGAAGGCGCGAAAGTAGTAATCGTTGATTTAAACGAAGAAGCTGGTCGTAAAACAGAGGCTGAATTACAAGTCATTTCACCTGATTCTTCATTTATTCCATTTAATTTAACCGAGCACGATCAATTAAAAGGATTAGTAGAGCAAGTGGTGAAGAAGTACAGTAAACTAAACGTTTTAGTCAACAATGCACACGTATCAAAACAAATTCCATTCCTAGAAACGACAAAAGAACATATGGACCTATCGTTTAACACAGGCTTCTACCCTACGTTCTATTTAATGCAAGCGGCCATTCCGCACTTAAAAGAAACGAATGGGAATATTATTAACTTCGCTTCGGGCGCTGGCTTAAAAGGACATGCTACGCAAGGTTCCTATGCAGCAGCAAAAGAAGCAATCCGCGCCATTACGCGTGTAGCCGCAAATGAATTCGGTAAAGACGGCATTAATATTAACTTAATCTCACCTATCGCCAATTCAGAAGGTGTTCGTCAATGGGCAGAGGCGCAACCACAATACTACAAAGAAGTGTTAAAAAGTATTCCACTTGGTCGCTTCGGTGATCCAGAAGAGGATATCGGTAAAGTAGCGGTATTCTTAGCTTCTGACGACTGCAAATACATGACAGGCCAAACGTTTATGGTAGACGGTGGCTCCATTATGCTTCACTAAGCGTACTAAGAAAAGTGCAAGCGCCCTATCTAGCGCCGACATGCTTTGGAGCTAGACACTCTTTCAATTTGAAAAAGTTTATACTTTCTCTTCTCGTAATGAGCAAAAATGTACTGTAAAAATACCATTTAAATAGCGAAAGGTTTACATCACAGCCTACACAGCGCTTAGCTCCTGTGGCGATGGCGCGCTACGGCAAAAGTGAATACTTCTCGATATACTAGAAAAACATTTTTCTTCTCTAAAAGAAATCATTTTCTTTCTATTACAAGTATAATTGCCCAACCTCTACCATAATGAATGACAATCTTTCTTTATTTTTAGCAACTGATTATTGTATTTACCCAAGTGTGTTGATTAACAAAATATTTCCTGTATAGAAGCCTGTGTTTTAGCAAGACATGATTAAAAATGACTTGCCAGTTGATTGAAGCGGAATCGGCGAGACTCCTACGGGAATAGCATGAGCCGAAGACCCCGCAGGAGCGAGGTACGAGCGACGAGGAGGCTGAGGCCATGCCCGTGGAAAGCGAGCCGAATGGAGCGGAAATCAACGGTTAACACAATGGTAATATATGTTTCAGGATTTGCTCATTCTAAGTTATCTTTTTAAGAAAAATCGGCAAGTTCTTCTAATGTAAGAAGACTTGCCGATTTTTAGATGGATAATGTTCTATAAAAAATGTGTTCAAGCAATGTCGTATCCACAACTGATTCAATCATCGCTTGCATGTATTCATCTTTTTCGAGACTTGCATAGTCCCATTCATAGCCTTTTGTACGTGCATAAGCATGAATGAAGATACGTGTTGCACGTCCGTTCCCTTCACGGAAAGGATGCAACATATTTAGCTCCGTTTTAAAATAAGCTAAACGTTTTGCAGCCATTTCAATATCCTGCCAATCTTCTTCTGCCTGTATCGCCTTAAATATTTCATCGGCCATTTGGTCAATATATTGAAACTGGCAAAACCGTGTGGTCCCTTTCGATAGTTGTACTCTACGAAACTGACCAGCAAAAGTATAAATATCTTGAAATAAATAGCGATGTAAGTCCATGAAACTACGCTTTGTAAAGTGCGAAACCTTATAAAGACCATTTTCAATTTCTAACGCACGAATCATAAATGCATAAGCTTCTGCTCTTTCTAGCTGTTCCATCGTTCGGATGCCTAATTTATTATGAGTTAATAAGTACGATACATCTGCACCAAAATTATACTTTTCCAAGCTCTAACACTTCTTTTATCATGTTTGGCGTTAGTTTTTTCCCTGCATTGACCGTTTCAATGGCCTTTAAAGCAAGCTCTTCGTTTACATGTAAATCTTCTAGGGCTAGGTTTTTTTCTACACGTTTAAATTCAAGTGAGTCTATTACAATCTTTTTCATTGTTTCGCCCCCTATACGTTCTATTATACATGAAATGAGGGCAGTTATACAGCCCGAGCTTGCAAATAAAGAGATCAATTAGACTCATTTTATGTGTCTCTCTATCCCGAAAATCCCCCTTCCCTTTCAAACCCACCATATAAGGTTATTGTAGGACTACTCACTTTATGCCACACTTTTTTGTTGTTTTGTTGCCCCCTTCCGAAACTGATTCGAAAGGGGGTGAGTTATAAATATTTACTACTCCATTTACCCTAGTACTGAATCACCTAGGCAATCGTTCTATTTCATGCATAAGCCAGGATTGCAATTACGACACCAATAACTGTTGCAAAAACGACATAAATAAATTTAGCAAGTATGTCTCTTGTTCCTCCAGACATATTAGTTCCTCCTATTCACAGTATGTACTCTCGATGCAATAATAGAGGTTCCACTAGCTATTACCTAAATTCATTGGGGATATACTCCTACAAAACCGTTCAAAATAAAAATCCCGATTCTATGAAAAGAATCGAGAAGGAATTGGATTAATCGATATATTGCTTAGCAAATAATGATAAATCCATCTGATTGATTTTAAAATCAGCGCCACTATAAATAACAAGCTCCATCTCCCGCTCTTCATTTAGACCTATATCGCCTATCCCTATGAAAGTGAGTGTTTGTCCACTTTCAAGTGCTTGATCGATGGCACTAAACTTATTTAAGTAGCTACTATTCAATCTTTCTTTCACAAAAGCGTCTGGGTATGTGACCTTTAACAACTGTTCGTTGTACTGAATCAGCACATCAGCGACACTCCCGACTAACACAACCGAATGCACATAGCCTAACACGAGACGAACTTGCCCAACATCTTTGAATGTCAGCTCATTGACAAAGCGCTTACGAATCGCCTTCCCTTTTACGTGTGAATCGTCTTCTAATAAATCACCGTCATATAAAGTCATTTGCATATACTTTTTTCCAGCTTGCTTCAATGGCTGATTACTGCCTTTTCGGGATAGCTTTGCTTCTTTTATCGCTTTGTGCTCTTCCACAGTTCCTTCAAACATTTTCACAGCATCCCGCAAAGCATTTTGTCTGCGGTTTCCACTAATTGTAATCGTTGCATCTTCAGCTAGAGCAGCACCCAGTTCTAACATGTTGCGATTCACATTGTACATGCAGTCTGTACTATGATGGCGCAATCGCCACGTTTTAAAATGCGCCTTCTTGCCACCGCTATACGAAAGCAGTGCCGGACACCCCTCCGTAGGGCAATACAACTTCCCTTTAAACCGCTTTTTATATGTCTGTTTGTTCATATCACTTAGATGTACGATTTTCTCTAAACCATCAACTAAATACCGCCCGTTTGAAATACGCATACTGTCTCTCCCCCAAAACAAAAATCACCTACAATCTCGACGCTAAGATGTTAGGTGATTTTATGTGTGTATTCAAAAATGATAGAAACAAAACTTTCGCAACTAACCCCTACTATTAGTGAAGCTTTCTATTATTAGTTTATGCTTTATGAAGCTAGCCATGACTATTTTTTACACATTTACGAGTTTTTCTGTTCCACCCTAATTTCATTCTGAAAAAGATGAATAAAATCCCGATGGCTTCCTACCATTTTTTCAGGGAGCTGTGTACATTTGAAATAACGCACGTCCAACGTTTCCGCACAATCTAACTGAACAGTCCCCTCTACCTCTTTCGTTATGAAAACAGCTGTCACACAATACAATTCATCGCCATTTGGTGTTTTCATATAATAGTCTTTTCCCGAAAATACATGTAGCAATGTGATATTACGTATACGTAATCCGATTTCCTCAAATACTTCTCGTTCGGCTACTTCTTCAAAGCTTTCACCAAGATTCATCAATCCCCCAGGTAATCCCCATTTTCCCTCAGGGCGCTTTTGCAATAATACTTCTCCATCGTCATTGCCAATGATGACAACTGAACCAGGTAAAATTAAAGGTTTTGTCCCAACATACTGCCTTAAATATTTATAATACTCGATTTGTTCCGACATGTTTGATCATCCTCTTCTATCGTTAAGCGAAATGAAATAGTACGATTCTTATACATCATTCAAAACGATACTACTATTGTATACCTATCTTCTCAAAAGGTGACAACTAACTCTACTTATACATTCAAAGGGGGTATCCCGAAAGTAAAAACTTTCGGGATACCCCCTTCTTCATCAATATCAACTAAAAATATTGCTCCTGTGGTAGTCGAAAAGGTTGCTTCTTAAAATATCTTTTCAAACGCCTCTTTAAACACAATCACTTCTACTTTATAAAACGAAAGATTCACTATAATGTTCTTAATTTAAGATTCTAATTTTGACGGTTTTAACGCCCCACGCTACAGCATTTTCATAAGTTGGAATAAAGACATCGATTTTCTTTCCTTTAATCGCACCGCCTGTATCACCAGCAATCGCTTCTCCGTACCCTTCTACCCAAACCTTTGTCCCAAGTGGAATCACTCGTGGGTCTACAGCAATGACTTTTTGATTTGGATTAGCACGCAAATCAATACCGTAAGCGGTTGTACCAGAACATCCTTTACAATAAGCCGTATACGCTGTTGCTGTCACCGTCATTTCTTTGCCCGCCTGTTCTGCTGGTGGTTCTGCTACTACTTCCTCTTTAGGCTGCTGAACGACCGGCTGAGAAACAGCTGGAGGCGTAGGAACAGCGGTAGGGGTCGTAGTCGGAACAGTTGCTACTACTTTTTTCTGCTCGTTTATATCCTTTACTTCTTCCCCATACATTTTTAATTCATCGCCAGGATAAATTACATAATTCGTGAGATCATTCCAACTCATGAGTGTTTCAAGTGGAATATCGTGATTTACAGCAATGCGATATAAATTATCTCCTGCTGTCACTGTATAAATTTCTGCCTCTAGTTGATTATCTAAACTGACCACTTCCTCTAAAGCATCCCACGCACGAATATCTATACGCTCATAAGAATGAAGGTTTACAGGGAAATGTGACGTTGCGTATACTGCAGAAGCTGACGCAAATACAATAAAAGCACTAAATAAACAGGCTCTAATTTTAAGCATAGTGCCCCTCCTTTGTAGAAATTTGTTGATCAATAACCAACTTTACCCATATAGTAAAAAAATAAACATTTTTTTGAAAATAAAAAAATATCCTTCTAAATTCACGATGGTGTGGGTTGGAAAGGTGGCGTTCACAAAAGCTTCTTTCTACAAAAAGAGCGCAGTCTCATTCGTTATGCTCTAGCGATTAGTCAAGCGCAAATAGTATTCATTATTGCCTCCAAAGCATTTACACTAAACCTTTTTCATCTTCTATGTATTTAACCTAAATTTAAACTTCTGCCCCTATAATTTGGATAGGATATGTCCCGAACAATATGATAAAAAGGAGATTTTATTATGAAAAAGTTATTGCTAGGTGACCCACTAGCAATGGGGCTATTATTTACTTCAGTAAATCAGCCATCTACACAGTCTATTGAAGGTATTAGCCCAATCGATCTTGCATCTATGGACTTTGAAACAGCTCTAATGATGGTGCAACACCAACGAGCTAACTTATTAGAGCAACAGTTAGCAAATCAAATTCAAGAAGTGAATCAAAGAAATGAGCAAATTACTGAACTAAACAGGCAACTTTCAGAATTAAATCAAAATTTAAAGGAGGCAACTGACGAAAGCGAAAAGGCAACAATACATTCACAAATTACCGACCTAAAATCAAGCATTGATCAACTTAATAATTATTATCAAGTAGACATGCTACATCTTCAAAATCTGATCAACAAAAGAAATGAAGCATTTGATGTGATGACTAACTTCATCAAAAAAATGCAAGATAGCTGTTCCTCTATTATTGGTAATATGCGTTAAACAAAAAATCCGCCCTCATCAACGGTCTTTTGGGGTCGCTTCTTTTTATGTATAAAATGTATCATCAGTGCAGAGGCTAAAACATATAAATCATAAAGTAAGTGCCGTCACTTTATAATTTAACTGGTATTAAGTAGTTGACCTCTTTAAAAGATGATGGCATTTGGATACGACCGTCATAGAAGAAATATTTTTAATAGATATTTATTAAGGGGGTGTCCCGAAAGTAAAAACTTTCGGAACACCCCCTTTTGATAAATAAAAGTATTTTACTTATACACCTTTACGAGCTTTCGCTTGCTCTGCAGCTGCTGTAAAGACAACGTCAGAAGATGAGTTTAAGGCTGTTTCACAAGAATCTTGAATAACCCCGATGATAAAGCCAATTGCGACAACTTGCATTGCCACATCAGCTGATATACCAAATAAGCTACATGCGATTGGAATTAATAAAAGCGACCCACCTGCTACACCAGAAGCACCTGCTGCTGATATAGCCGATACAACCGATAAAATGAGAGCAGTGACAAAGTCTACTTCAACTCCTAGTGTATGAGCTGCTGCAAGCGTCAAGACAGAAATAGTTACAGCTGCCCCTCCCATATTGATCGTCGCACCTAGAGGAATCGATACAGAGTATGTGTCTTCATCTAAGCCTAACTTTTCACAAAGCTTCATATTAATTGGAATATTCGCTGCTGAACTGCGTGTGAAAAAGGCTGTCATCCCACTCTCTTTTAAACTTGTTAAAACGAGAGGATATGGATTTTTTCTTGTATAAACAAATACTAATAGTGGATTAACAACAAGTGCAATGACCAGCATTGAGCCAACAAGCACTAATAATAAATGTCCGTACTCACCTAAAGCTGAAAGTCCGTTTGACGAAATAGCATCAAATACTAATCCCATAATCCCGAATGGTGCTAAGCTAATGACCCATTGGACAACTGTTGAAATAGCATCTGAAATATTTGCTAAACTCTCTTTCGTTGAAGCACTTGCCTTTTTCAGTGCAATCCCTAACACAAGCGCCCATGCTAAAATACCAATGTAATTACCATTCATAAGCGCTGTTACAGGATTAGATACGATATTAAATAACAATGTCTGTAATACTTCACCAATACCACTTGGAGGTGCTACATCTTGTGCTGCATCCTTCAGCGTTAATGTCGTTGGGAACATAAAGCTTGCTAATACTGCTACAAATCCTGCTACAAATGTACCCACGGCATATAAAAAGATAATTGATTTCATATTTGTTTGGTTGTCACTCTTTTGTCCTGCAATAGCATTGATTACTAAAAAGAATACTAGTACAGGCGCAACAGCCTTTAACGCACTTACAAATAATGAACCAACCATTGAAATGCCACTTGCCGCCTCTGGAGCAACTAAAGCTAACACTAAGCCAACAATAATACCGAAAATAATTCGATTCACTAGATTAATCTGATTCCATCTTGCAAATAAATGTTTCATCTATTTCCTCCGACCGCACCTAAATTGTACTCTCGATGCGGATATTTGTTTTTCTACAAAATACATATTAACATATTATTTTTGAATTGCGTAAAAAATTTAATAAAAATAATGATTTTTTGTCTTTTTTAAGCGATCGCACACACAAAAAACTCGCAAATGTCTAATAATTGACTACAAAGAACAACTCTTAGTTAGTAGAGTAGTTAAGATATTATGTCCTCATTCCTACAAAAAATCCAAATCTTCACATCGTCAAAATATTGTTATAATACTCATTTTTTTATCGTTTTTATATACTTTTCTGTAAAATAGTCTCTCTTTTCCCTCATGTTGAACCTCCAATTTAATAGTTTGATTATTGCGAAAATAACGCCGTGTCATAAAAATGACATAAATAAACGTGATGCTGAAAAGCTCGAAAATGTCGATTAATGTCGATTAATACACGGTTTTTCCTATCCAGCCTGCCACATGGAATTTCCATCCATTATGACTCTATAGTTCTATCATCCAAAATTGCATATTATTTTTTTGACTATAGCCTAATATTCTAATAAAATTTCTAAGCAGTCAGAGGTGATTGTCATTATAAATATCAAAAGTTCTATCTGACATAATGAACCATTAGATGCGATGGTGATGAATTCTATTTTAGGCAATAAGCTGTCAATTAACTGCTATACAGTAATGAACGATTCAGACAGACACCTTACAGAAATAGAAAACTTTACAGAGCGATTCGATTGCACTAATAGACGTACCGAATCATCATCCATCACGTTTGATTTTATATCACCGTTTACCTCAGACATGCTGTATATACCTATTGCTACTTGTTTTCACTATCTCTAACGTGCAAATAGGTAAATACGACATCTTTAATTAGCTGTATCTAATTGAAAGGAGTCTAACTATGAAAGTGAATATGAAAGGGACTTTACTAGCATCAACAGTCTTTGGCACTCTGCTTCTTGGTGGATGTAATCCCTTATTAGTGCTTGACCCTAAAGGTCCTCAAGCAGAAGTACAAGCAAATGACACAATGATGTTAATTTTTCTGATGTCTGGCATTGTGCTTGTCGTACTTGCATTGCTGGTATTTATGTTATTTAAATACCGCGCTTCGAAACAAAGTCCTGACTACGAGCCACCACATATCCATGGGCACTGGCTAGTAGAAGCAATTTGTATCGGGGTTCCAATTCTAATCGTTCTGTTCTTATCTTTTAGAACGGTAGAAAGTAACTATTTAGTAGAAAGTGCTCCAGAACAATATAAAGATGAAGAGCCGTTAGTGATCTATGCATCTTCTTCTGATTGGAAATGGCACTTTAGCTACCCAGAACAAGGAATTGAAACGGTTAACTACCTATACATTCCAGCAAACCGCAACATTGAGTTCAAGTTATACTCTTACGGACCAATTACAAGTTTCTGGATTCCACAGCTAGGCGGTCAGAAATACGCGATGGCCGACATGGTAACAACGCTTCACTTAGCTGCAGATGTGGAAGGCGAGTTTTGGGGTCGTAACGCAAACTTCGCGGGTAAAGGAACAGCTGAGCAAACATTTGATGTAACAGCAATGTCTCAAAAAGACTTTGACGAGTGGGTAGAAGAAGTACACGAAACTGCTGAACCATTAACAGAGGAAAAATTCGAAGAGCTACTGGAGCCTGGTCACCTTGGTCGTTCAACTTATACAGGTACACACCTTGATTTCTTACCAGCACCAGAGCATAATCACGGCAAATCAGATACTGTAAATGCCGACCATAGCGAACATGCAGGTCATGAAGAATAAGACACTGGACATGAAAATCATTCTTCTCATTAATGATGTAAACTAAAAAGGCTTTACTAGTCTGAAAGGAGTTACAACAATATGGAATTTTTTGAGCGCTTTATGATACCACATCCAAGCTTTTTAATTTACGTGTCAATGGTATTAATTGTGCTTGTATCGATTGCATTAGTCGCGGTGATCACATACTTCAAGCTATGGGGTTACTTATGGCGTGAATGGATTACGACAGTTGACCATAAAAAAATCGGTATAATGTACTTACTAGTAGCACTCTTAATGTTATTCCGTGGTGGCGTTGATGCGGTCATGCTACGCTTACAGCTAGCTGTTCCGGATAATACATTTTTAGACGCGCAACACTATAATGAAGTATTTACAACACACGGGGTAGTCATGATTCTATTCATGGCGATGCCGTTCATTACATTCTTCTTTAACTTTTTAGTACCTTTACAAATTGGGGCACGTGACGTTGCGTTCCCACGCTTAAATAACTTAAGCTTCTGGCTATTCTTTATGGGGGCGATGCTATTCAACCTTTCATTCGTTGTTGGGGGATCTCCTGACGCGGGTTGGACTTCGTACTTCCCATTAGCAGATAACGAGTTCAGTACTTCAGTTGGTACGAACTACTATATGATTGCGATCCAAATTGCAGGGCTTGGTACGTTAATCACAGGTATTAACTTTATTACAACAATCATGAAAATGCGTGCACCAGGTATGACATTATTCAAAATGCCAATGTTCACTTGGTCAGCATTAATTGCCAACTTAATCGTTGTATTTGCTTTCCCAGTTCTTACTGTAGCGTTAGCAATGGGTGCGATGGACCGTCTATTCGATACACAGTTCTTCGCTATCGGCAACGGTGGTATGGATATGTTATGGGCCAACCTATTCTGGGTTTGGGGTCACCCTGAAGTATATATCTTAATTTTACCGGCATTCGGTATTTTCTCAGAGGTTATTTCGACATTTGCACGTCGTAACCTTTACGGCTATAACTCAATGGTATGGTCGATGATTATTATTTCTGTGTTTGCATTCACAGTATGGACGCACCACTTCTTTACGATGGGTCAAGGTGCTTTCACAAACTCGATCTTCTCGATCACAACAATGGCGATTGCCATCCCAACAGGGGTTAAAATATTCAACTGGCTGTTTACACTTTATAAAGGGAAAATTGAATTTACAACACCGATGTTGTATGCTGTTCACTTTATCCCATTATTCACACTTGGTGGTGTAACAGGGGTTATGCTTGCAATGTCTGCAGCTGACTACCAATACCACAACACAATGTTCTTAGTTGCCCACTTCCATAACGTAATCATCCCTGGTGTTGTTTACGCGATGTTAGCTGGTTTAACATTCTACTGGCCAAAAATGTTTGGTTTCATGCTGAATGAAAAAATCGGTAAAGCAACGGTTTGGGTAATGTCGACTGGTTTCGTCCTAGCGTTCATTCCAATGTATATCACTGGTTTAGACGGACAAGCTCGTCGTATGTACACTTATTCAGAATCAACTGGCTTCAGCACATTAAACATGGTGTCATTCGTTGGTGCAGGCATCATGACTGTATCATTCATCATGTTAGTTTGGAACATTTGGTATAGCTTTAAAAACTCTCCACGCAACATCGGTTCAGACCCATGGAATGCACGTGGCTTAGAGTGGGCAACACATACACCAATTCCAAATTATAACTTTGCAATTACACCGGATATCTCAGACAGCACTTCTGAAGCATTCTGGGATATGAAGAAAAAAGGTACGAAAATTTTCAAAGGCAATATTGAAAAGATTCATATGCCAAATAACTCTGGTGGTCCATTCATTATGAGTTGTGGATTCTTCCTAGGAGGATTCTCATTAATCTTTAGTATGTGGATTCCAGCGATTATCGGTTTAATCGTGATTCTTGCAGGTATGGCACATCGTTCATTCGAAAAAGATCACGGTTACTACATTTCTGCTGAAGAAGTAAAGGCAACAGAAAGTCAATATGAAAAGCGAGGTGCGAAATAATGGCTAAAGTAGATCACTCACGCCCGCTAGAGTATAGTACAGAGGAAAATAACCTAAAAATCTTTGGTTTCTGGGTATTCCTTGGTGCGGAGATTATGCTGTTTGGAACATTATTCGCCGCGTACTTTACATTAGTAGACCGTACAGGTAGCGGTCCTGCCGGTGCTGATATTTTTGAAATTACACCAGTCCTAGCTGAAACATTTATTCTTTTAGCAAGTAGTTTTACAATTGGTCTTGCGATCCATGCGATGCGTTTAGGCAGTAAAAAAGCAACACTTTCATTTATGGCTGTAACTCTACTATTAGGTTTAGCATTCTTAAGTGTTGAAATCTATGAATTTACACACTATGCACATATTGGCGCTGGTATTACTGTAAGTGCCTTCACGTCGATCCTATTAACGACTTTAGGAACACATGGTCTGCACGTAACAGTCGGTTTCTTCTGGGGATTATTTATCATGATTCAAATTTGGAAACGTGGTTTAAATCCAGAAACAGCGAACAAGTCTTTCATCTTCTCGCTATACTGGCACTTCCTAGATGTTGTGTGGATTTTCATCTTCAGTTTCATTTACTTGAAAGGAATGATGTAATATGGCAAAGTTCTTTCCGATCGGTCAAGTAATGGGATTTGTATTCTCTTTAGTTTTAACTGTGGTTGCACTACTTGTTTACTTCATGGATATGTCCATGACAACAGGGGTTACAGTACTATTAGTTACAGCATTCCTACAAGCTGGCCTGCAATTTATGATTTTCATGCACGCTGGTGAAACAGAAGATAAGTGGTCAATTTACTCAAACATCGTATATGGCTTTGCAATGGTCATTATTACAATCTTAGGTACGCTACTGATCCTTCTTTGGGATATGTAATTCAAAAGGTGCATTTTATAGGCTTGGGAACGTAATCATCGCCTCTGCGACTTTTACGGTGATAAAATGCATATCAATAAAACGAATGAATCTAGCTAATAGATTCATTCGTTTTTTTATTTAGTGCTTGTTTGCTATTTGCCTTTTAACTATGTGAACTAGTTCCCACCGTAGCTATGCGGAATATGGCGTTTCTATTTCCACAAAAATGTTCCTAAACCACCTATCGATTTAGGAACATTTTGATTTAAAATAATATCATCGCGACCGGTGTTACTAAAATTAATGTTAGCACTACGCGTACAAACCAAGTGAATATTAAGTGTGGAATGCTAATTTTGATTTCTGTTGATAAAATACATGGAATCATCGCTGAGAAGAATAAAATAGCCGATACTGAAACAACCGCTACAACAAAGCGCGTAAATTCCATCGAACCAGCTGCAATTAGTGCTGGTAAGAAAATTTCAGAAACTGATAATGCCGCTGCCTTTGCCGTTAACATAGGCTCTGGCATTTGCAACGCCCACGTAAATGGATAGAAAATCAGTCCAATCACATCGAATACCGGTGTATAAAGTGCAAGTAACATCCCCAGTAAACCCACGGACATAATGGTCGGTAAAATATTCATGACCATACGTAAACCATCACGTAAGTTAATCCAAATATTTTGCGGCAATGCTGGTGTTGTATTGACTACTTCCATTGCTTCAGCCCATGCATGTTTAAAACGGTCTTTTTTAATCATTTTTTCTGGTTGTGGTGTAGCGCCTGGTGCACACTCATCCGGAATTCTACTAATCGGCGGAATACGTGTTGTGATAGCTGTTACAGTAAATGTAATGATTAAAGATACCCAAAAATAAGTTAACCATATATCCATTAACTCTAATGTCTTAGCAATAACAACCATGAACGTAACCGATACGGTCGAGAAACCGGTTACAATAATGGCTGCTTCACGCTTCGTATATTTCCCCTCTAAATAAATACGATTTGTGATTAAAATACCAAGTGAATAACTTCCTACAAATGATGCTACAGCATCAATTGCCGAACGTCCTGGTGTTTTAAATAACGGACGCATAATTGGTTGCATAAATACCCCGATAAATTCTAATAAACCATACCCTACTAAGAAAGCTAAAAATACTCCCCCAATCGGAACTAATAATGATACCGGTTTAATTAGTTTCTCATATAAATATGGTCCTAAATCTGGCTCAAATAACCAAGCAGGTCCAAAACCGAAAACTAACATTACCCCAGCAACAGCACCAATTACTTTGAACACCGATAAGATCATATCTGTCATTGATTTGTTCCATGTTTTTTCATAAAACGGTAAAGCTGCTCCTAATAACAACACAATAAGCGCAAAATACGTTACAAATGTCGGCACTGAATTACGAATATACGTCACAATATGGTCTAATAAGATAGATGATGCTCCATTCATTTCAAATGGAATAAAGAACGCTAATATCCCTATTAAGCTAAACCCCAAAAACTTAAATATGCCGAGTGATGTCGTTTTTACTTCCGGTACTTTCGAATCTGAAATTGATTCAAAGTGTTCCTCCCTTGTTACATTCGTCATAATACTCCCCCTTTGCTAAATGATTCCCCTTGTGTAAAAAATAGATTGGATCAACTCTATTTTTAGAAAATTTTAATAATAGTTTATTTCCCATACAAGTGGACATTTTATCGAAAAAACTCACTTTTGTAAGTTTTAAGCACCTTTGTGCACATTTTATCTTATTTAATCTTTAAAAAATCCACAAATACATATTTTTTTTACGCTAGTAACAAATATTTCGATAGATGACAATAAAGAAAATCATCAAAGGGGGAATATCAAACATGGTAAAAGCACTTGAGGGGATTACTATTCTAGATTTTAGCAGGGTACTTGCAGGCCCATATTGCACAATGCTTTTAGCAGATTTGGGTGCAGAAGTAATTAAAGTGGAGTTACCTGGTTTCGGAGATGATACACGCCATTTTGGTCCGTATGTAAATGGAGAAAGTGCTTATTTTGCTCTTGTGAATCGAGGGAAAAAAAGTATCGAACTAGATTTAAAAAACCCTGAACATATTAGCTTAATTAAAGAAATGGTTCGTGATGTAGATGTAGTTGTTGAAAACTTCCGTCCCGGCGTTATCAAAAAACTCGGACTAGATTACGAAACTTTAAAAGAAATCAATCCCGGTCTTGTTTATACATCTATTTCTGGATTCGGACAAAATACATCGTTGTCACACCGCCCTGCTTATGATTTAGTCGCACAGGCTATTGGTGGTATGGCAAGTATTACTGGTTATCCTGATTCACCCCCAACACGTACAGGAAACTCACTAGGCGATATGAGTGCTGCTTTATATGCAGCTTACGGTACAATGGTCGCCCTATTCCATAAACAACGTACAGGTGTCGGACAGTTTGTTGATATTTCGATGGTGGATAGTATTTTTGCCATGCTTGAAACAAATGTACTTCGCTACACAATTAACAAGGAAGTGCCCGAACGTATCGGTAGTCGCCATCCAATTAGTACACCATTTGATATTTTCAAAACAAAAGAAGGTTATTTAGTCATTGCGATTGCCAATAATCGTCTATTTGAAAAATTCTGTGCAGCGATTCAAATGCCAGAGCTTTCAAAAGATGAACGTTTTACAACAGATGAGCTACGCACAGAAAATGAAACACAATTAAAAGAAATTATTGAATCATGGCTAGCTAACTATAGCTCCATTGAGGCAGAGCACATTTTAGAACAATCTGGTATCCCTGCTTCACGCATTAATACGATTAAAGATATTGCAGAAGACCCTTTAATCGCTGAGCGCGACATGCTTATTGATGTAGAGCATCCAACCGCTGGCACAATGCGCATTACCGGGAACCCAGTAAAACTATCTGAAACACCTGCTCAGATTAACAAAACAATCCCTGTCTTAGGGGTAAACAACGAAGAAATTTTCTCAAAATACAAAAAACTAGTATAATAAAAAGGTGGAATAGACTATGAATTTTAATTACACAGATGAACAACTTGAAATCCGTAAAATGGTGAAATCTTTCAGCAATGAAGTCTTACAAGAAAAAGCAGAAGAATTAGATCGTGAAAATCGCTTCCCTACTGAAACCATTCCAATGCTTGCTGAAATGGGCTTAATGGGGATCGCCTACCCTGAAGCGTACGGTGGTGTAGGTGCAGACTCTATTACAGAAGCTATCGCTGTTGAAGAAATCACAGCAGCATGCGCGGCAACAGGATCTATTTTAACAGCGCACTATTTAGGAATTGATGGCTTGTTTTTAGCTGCAAGTGAAGAACAAAAGAAAAAATATTTAACACCAGGCTGTACAGGTGAAAAGTTATTTGCATTTGGTTTAACAGAACCAAGCGGTGGTACAGACGTTGGTGCCATGCGTACAACAGCGAAATTAGATGGTGACCACTATGTATTAAATGGGCAAAAAGTATTCATCACAAACGGGGCTTATGCAGATATTATTGTTGTATACGCCAAAACAGATACAGCCGCTGGAACAAAAGGCATTAGTGCATTTATTGTAGAAAAAGGGACAGAAGGATTAATTTACGGTGCTGGTGATGATAAAATGGGCATTCGCGGTGCACGCACTGACGAGATCATTTTCGAAAATTGCCGCATTCCGAAAGAAAATTTAGTTGGTCAAGAAGGAGACGGCTTCAAAATTGCGATGCAAGTTGTTGACCGCGGACGTATCGGTATTGCTGCAATGGCAGTCGGTTTAGCACAAAGAGCGCTTGATGAAGCTGTAAAATATTCCAAAGAACGTATCGCTTTTAACAATGAAATTTCAAAATATCAAGGGATCCAGTGGATGCTTGCTGAGATGGAAGCAGATATACAGGTAGGACGTATTTATACATACTACACAGCAAGTTTAAAGGATCAGGAAGGCTATCGTATTTCAAAAGAAGCTGCTATATCAAAACTCTTCACATCAGAAGCATCCAATCGAGTCGTGAATAAGGCTGTACAAATTCACGGTGGCTATGGCTACATGAAAGAATACCCGGTCGAGCGTTTATACCGTGACCAACGTATTCTTGAAATTTTCGAAGGGACATCACAAGTACAAAAAATGGTTATTTCAGGTCATTTATTAAAATAAATTGAATTAAAATGGGGGATTTTTATGGTGCAACGCGACAAGTTTGAACGAGACGAATGGATTCAACAGACACTTTACGAGCTGCTCACACACTATAAAAATACCCCTTTTTTGCGTGAACAGCTGCTTAGACAAACGAATTATAGCGATACTTTACAAAGCATGACACAACTAAAAAGCGATGAAACTGCGATTATTCAATCTGGAAAACCAATTGCTAAATTTAAGACAAATCATCATGCACCACGGTTAATTACAGTGAATAATATGCTAGTACCCAACTGGACAACTCCCGATATATTTGACCAGTTACAACAAAAAAATCTTGTGCTGGAAAATGAAAGCCATGTAGCACACCTTACATACTTTAGCCACTATTCAGTGCTCTATACGACGTATTTCATGATGAAAGAGATGTTATATCAGAAAAATATTATATGTGCATTTGAAAATGAGTGGATTTTAAGCTCTGGACTCGGTGTTTTCAGCAGCGCAACCGTCGATGCAGCCTCTTTATTGCAAACACCTATTTTAACTGTTGTCCAAAATGAGCTACGTGCACAACAATTACTCGAAAAAGGTTCCATTCATCATATTGAATATGATGCCAAAATGGCGCTTGATCATATTCAACAAGCTATTACATCAAAACAATATATCGCTATTGTATTGATCGGTGACGTAACAGAACAATATGAACAGCTAGCAAATAGCGGTGCACACCCTACACTACTGATTGACCAAACACCACTTAACCGCCAGTCTTTCTATATGAACGTTACAGATGAACAAATCCAAAAGATGATGCAAGCTATTCAACAATTGATTGACCGAGGTACAATCGTAATGGATTTTGGAAATGGGCTTAGCCAGCTTATAAAAGCGTATACCCAGCAAAAAATCGAAACGACTATGCAACATTTTTTACGTCCTCTTTTGCTTGAAGGAAAAGAACATATTCACTTCATGTATTTATCCGATGATAAGCAAGAAATTGCATACATTCACAAAATACTCAATGAAAAAATAGAACAAGCATCATTAAAACACTGGCTACACATTTCTCAGCAATACTGTCAGCACGAGCAATTTTATATACGTGATTTTTGGCTATCAGAAAAGGAAACCATCGCTGTTGCTATAGCATTAAATCAATTACTAGCGGAACAACATTTATCGGCTCCTATCGTCATGTCAAAGGGGCTGTATAATACATCGACTGCTGTTGCACCCAAATTTGAAACCGAAAATTTAAAAGATAATAGTGACACAATTGCTGATTGGCTATTTTTGCAAGCATTACTTAGCACAAGTAGCGGTGCTAGCTGGATAACGATTGCACAGCATGCCCCTACTATGCCAAGTATTCACACATTATCTTCCCTTGTATTAGATGGGCAAATTGAAACCGAAAAAAGAATTCATCGTTTCTTCCACAATCAAGCACGTTTCACATTGTTACGACATGCCTATGCAGGCTATTCAAAATCCATCGCACAAGTAACAACGGACTAGGAGGTGTACTTATGGAAACCATTCGCGTACCTATTGGGCAAGAACGACAATGCCAAAATGATGAAATTGAAGGCCTTTATCGGATGTTTTTAAATTGTTTAGATCCACGTGTTGCAGAAAATAGTCCTGAATTTATCGTTTATGGTGGAGTGGGCAAAGCAACAAAAAATAACGAAACATTTCATGAAACACTCCATTATTTAAAAGCTCTACAGCCTGATGAAACATTGCTTATTCAATCTGGGCAACCCGTTGCTATTATGCAAACATTTGAAAGTGCTCCGCGCGTGCTCATTACAGCTGCTATGCTTGCTCCTGATACGGCAAATATGCAACATTTTAATTATTTATGTGATAAAGGCTTATCGATGTATGGACAAGCTACGGCAGCATCATGGTCATATATTGGTGTACAAGGGATTTTACAAACAACCTTTGAGACATTTCACGAAATCGCAGCACGCTATTTTCAACATTCACTTGCTGGTAAAATTGTTTTAAGCTCTGGACTCGGTGGGATGGGTAGTGCGCAACCTATTTCTGTTACGATGAATGGCGGGGTTTCAATTATTGTCGAAATAGATGAAAGCAAAATTAATCGTCGCCTCTTAAATAACTACTGTGATGTAAAGGTAGATAATTTAACAGAAGCAATCACCTTAGCAAAAGAAGCTGCTCATAAAAAAATGCCTTATGCCATTGCCCTAGTCGGTAATGCCATTGATGTCTATAAGGAATGCCTAGACTTAGGGTTTGTTCCTGATATTGTCACGGACCAAACGGCAACTCATGATTTATTAAATGGATTGATCCCACAAGGCTTGTCATTTGAGCAAGCTACTTATTTACGAACAAAAAAGCCAAAGGAATATTTAAAATTCGCCAAACGCTCCATTGTCGAACAAGTCAAATCGATGCTGCAATTTCAAGAAAAAGGTGCGATTGTTTTTGACTATGGGAATAATATTCGAGCAGAAGCTTTTAGTAATGGATTGATGGAAGCTTTTTCTTTTCCGGTGTTCACAAAAGAATATATTCGACCATTTTATTTTGAAGGGCGTGGTCCTTGCCGTTGGATTGCGTTATCAGGAAACCCTAATGATATTTATATTATTGATAATATTTTGCTTAATCGCTTTCCAAACAACGAGCGCTTAATACGTTGGATTCAATATGCCCAAGAAAAACTAAATTTCCATGGTTTACCTGCTCGAACTTGTTGGTTAAACTACGAGGAACGTATTTTAGTAGGAGAAATTTTACATGAGCTCGTCAAAAATAACATTTTATCAGGCTCTATTGTGATGACACGGGACCATTCTGAAGGAAGTACAATTGCTGCTCCTCATCGTGAAACAGAAAGCATGCTAGATGGTAGTGATATGATAGCAGATTGGCCAATTTTAACAGCCTTATTAAATACAAGCTGTGGTGCTTCTTTAGTTTCGATACAACATGGTGCGGGTGTCGGAATCGGCAAATCTATTCATACGGGAATGTCTGTTGTCATAGATGGTACAGAAAATTCCCTACAAAAACTTACAAAGGTTCTTGAAATTGACCCTGCGATGAATATTATTCGCCATGCAGATGCTCAATACGAAAAAGCACAGCAAATGCTTGAGAAGCTAAAAAAATACAAATTTTAATATGTGTGAGGTGGTTTAATGGTCAAGCAGATTATTGTCGTCGCAAATGAAGATGTACGAAAAGATATTCATTTCCCAAATCTTTGCTACATTCGACAAGAGTATATCAAATTTGATGATTTTTTTTCCACTTCATCCAGAGAGGGTATCTTTATCATAGACATGCGTGATATGGATGACCCACTATTTTCTCTACCTACTCAAGATAATATATATATCGCGTTTGATGATGTGATTTCTTTAACAAAATATCGGCAGTTGATGCACCTTGGCTTTCGTGAGGCTTTCGAAATGCACGAAATGTCACTACTGCACCAATATATTGAAACAATTGTGCATAATTCTTTCCAAGAGTTAAATAAACCTTCTATTCGTTTAGATGAACAACATATCGCCTATATGAAATTTAGCCTAGCATATGATCTCATATATGGTAATATCAAAAACATTAAGAGTATTTGGGATCGTTATAGTTTAACGGGGAGTATACAACTTCCTAATATTGTACTCCTTGTACATATTGATGATTTCGCTAAAATGGTCGAACGCAAAAGCGAACAATGGGAATATACCATTCGCAAACATGTAATGGATACTATTGATCAATTTTTTACAGAACAAAAATTAGAAACTATCACCGTCACAACGGGTACAGATAAAATTGCTATTTTATACTCCGCCAATGTACAAGCATATGAATACGAATACTTTTTTGAAATGAAGGAACTTGCAACAAAACTCCGTCAATATGTTTTTGATCAAACGCAATATTCCTTAACGATTGGTATTAGTAATTATTATAGTGATGTACGTAACTTACATATGGCCTACGAAGAATCCTTCTTAGCCCAAGAACA
This sequence comes from Lysinibacillus sp. RU7, assembly GCF_057837305.1. Lineage (NCBI taxonomy): Bacteria > Bacillati > Bacillota > Bacilli > Caryophanales > Bacillaceae > Lysinibacillus > Lysinibacillus sp. RU7. The sequence continues at coordinate 116,156 of NZ_JBYQFK010000003.1, forward strand.
AAAGTTTTACGAAGGGAAACAAAGTATCATTCATATTAGCGAGATTCAACAAACCTATAATACTTCCAAGTTGATTTTTGACTTAGATGTCTCCATTCTTTGCAATAAATTAATGATTGGTGATATAGAGGGTATTCAAGATGAGTACAGCATACTTGAAAAAAAGCTATTTACGAAATCCACTATACAACCACATTTATTCAAGGTTGTTATTTCTAATATTGTAGTGACCCTATGTCGGGCCACGATGGAGGGCGGTGTGGATTCATTAGAAATAATCAAGCTATACAACGAAATCGAAAAAGAACTACCAAAGCTCGAAAATATTGCTGAAATTCAACAATGGATGCAGCAAATCATTCACTGTTTAATACAAGCACTCTCAAAAGCACATAGCTCTAAAACGTCCGGTTCGATCAATCGTGCTATTCAATTTATCGAAAAAAATTATTGTCATGGTATTACGTTAGAAGAAGTAGCCGAAACCGTCCAATTAACACCGAACTATTTTAGCAACGCATTTAAAAAAGTAACGAAACAGTCTTTTATCGAGTACATTACTAATTTACGTATGCAGCGCGCTAAAGAACTTCTCCTTAAATTGAATCTATCGATTTCTGACGTTAGTAATCAAATCGGATACTATGATTCTCGTTATTTTAGTCGTGTATTTAAAAATATAGTTGGCAAAACCCCTTCTCAGTACCGTAATATGATGCTAAAAAATGAAAAAGTATAACAAAACAGCACGCACATTAGTAAACTTCTACCGATGTGCGTGCTTCTTTGTAAACTATTTACCTTTATGCTGATGGCGATATTTTAACGGTGTATCATTAAAATATTGTTTAAATACTTTAATAAAATAATTAACATCTTCAAATCCGCATAATGTAGCAATTTCTGATACGGGCATATCCGTTGTCAACAGTAGTTTACTTGCCTCCTGAATTCGATAATTGGATAAATATTTCTTCAAATGCAACCCCTGCTTTTTCGTAAAAAGTGAGCTTAAATAATTAGCATTGATGCCAATATCACGTGCAATTTGCTGTAAGCTAATCGATGAATCCGCATAATGTTGCTCAATATAGGCAATCGCTTGTTCCGTATAATCAGCTTGTTTTGATGCATGAATCGACTGCACTTTTTGTAACAGTAATTGTAAAAACACTATAATTTCCTGTAAAATCACATGCAGAATTGGCTCATCCAAAATAATATGAAATAAATTACGATAGCGTTTTTCTAAATGTGAGTCTAATTGCAAATGGTATTTCATCATAAAACGACGAATTTGTGCGAGCACACTCGTTAAATGAATACGTACCTCTTCATGATAATAATGCTGCTGGCGTAACTGTAGTAAGGATGCTTTTAACATCGCCATATCTCCATTTTCCAAGCTATATATCCACAATTGCTGCTGCTCCGGTGTGAGTAATGGATCAAACGTATCGTATTTTATCGGATCAGATGCAAAAAATACTTGCTCATATCCTTTATAAAAACGATGTGATAAATTTGCGATTACTTTACGATACATCGCATTAACCGTAGTAGGTTCCTCATCATAAAAACAAATATTAATCACTTCACCGTGCTGTTCTTTCCATTCATTAATCAATAAACGCCCTACTTTAAACATTTCTTTTTGAGATAAAGAATCGACAAAACAAATCATTCGCTTATTCAAAGGGTATACATCGATATTCTGAAAAATCGTTAATGTCCTTAACCACTTGGCCAACTCCCCCATCATCCCTACATTTTTCAGTTCAATCGTGAAAAACGTTTCGTATACAATAGCCCCGTCTTCACGGTAAAAAATTTCATCATACACATTTTTCCGTTGCAAAGCTATAGATTGTACGGGCTCATGTTTGGCTAATGGCAAAGATAATATCGTTTTCTTTAAATCCTCTAGTGGAATCGGTTTAACAAATAATTTTCTACTTTGAATTTCAATCGCCGTCGCTGCATACTGAAACATCGGCTGCATCGTCGTTGAAATGATGTGCATATGGGGATAATTTTGAAGCAATAATTTTAATGTCATATTAATGAATGCAATATCAATAATTAGTAACTGTGGTTGCTCTTCTTCGATAAAGCGTATGACCTGCTCCGTGTTTATTCCCTTTTTAATATACAAACGATGCGGGATGTACGCCTTTAAGAACCATTCAATCCCTTGTGCCTCTTCTATATCTGATTCTGCTATGATAATCAGCACCCTTTTCACCCCTTAAATTTTTTCTATTTTTTAAAAAAATCTAGTTTTCAACAAAAGATAACTCTTTTATATAAATATTTTACTATAAAATAAGTGATTGTTCTATTTATTTAGACTTTTCAGAAACATAAAATAAGAGTAAGTTCTAAACAAAGGGAGAGATAAACAAATGGTAATCAAAACAAATATCCGTGCACCACGTGGCAATGAATTAACATGTAAAGGTTGGACACAAGAAGCAGCAATGCGTATGTTAATGAACAACCTTGACCCAGAAGTAGCAGAAAATCCTGATGAGTTAGTTGTATATGGAGGAATCGGGAAAGCAGCACGTGACTGGGAAAGCTTCCATAAAATAATTGAAACATTAAAAGAGCTAGAAAATGACGAAACAATGCTTGTGCAATCTGGGAAACCAGTTGCTGTATTCAAAACACATGAAAACGCACCACGCGTATTAATTGCAAACTCGAACTTAGTGCCAGGATGGGCTAACTGGGAGCACTTCTATCAATTAGAAGAACGCAATTTAATGATGTATGGACAAATGACAGCTGGTAGCTGGATTTACATCGGTGCTCAGGGCATTTTACAAGGAACATACTTAAGCTTTGTAGAAGCTGGCAAGAAAAAATTCGGTACACCAGACCTTAGCGGTAAGTTTATTTTAACTGGTGGTATGGGCGGTATGAGTGGTGCTCAACCATTAGCAGGGAAAATGGCTGGTGCGGTTATTCTGGTGGTCGAAGTAGAACGTGCTCGCATCGAGCGTAAAATCAAAGAAGGCTACTGTGACTATATCGTTGAAACAGTAGATGAAGCAATCGAGTTAGTTAACAAATTAACAGCGGCAAAAGAACCTGCATCTATTGGCTTAGTTGGCAACTGTGCAGATGTCAACCGTGAATTATTAAATCGTGGCATCATTCCTGATTTTGTAACAGACCAAACATCCGCACATGATCCAATTAACGGCTATGTGCCAAATGGTATGAGCTACGAGGAAGCGCTAGAACTGCGTAAAAATGATCCAAAAACATACGAACAAAAAGCAAAAGAAACAATGGCAGAGCATGTTCGTACAATGCTTGAATTCCAAGCAGCAGGTGCCGAAACATTTGACTACGGTAATAACATCCGCGCATACGCACAAGAAATGGGTGTAGAAAATGCCTTTGATTTCCCTGGCTTCGTACCAGCTTACATCCGTCCGCTATTCTGTGAAGGGAAAGGACCATTCCGCTGGGCAGCTTTATCAGGTGATCCAGAAGATATTTATAAAACAGATGCACTTGCAAAAGAAATGTTTGCGGATGATGAAGGATTAGTTAACTGGATTGATATGGCACAAAAAATGGTTAAATGGCAAGGGCTACCATCTCGTATTTGCTGGCTAGGCTATGGTGACCGTCACCGCTTTGCGCTTCGTGTAAACGAAATGGTAGCGAATGGTGAATTAAAAGCACCGATCGTATTTGGTCGTGATCACTTAGACTCTGGTTCGGTTGCTTCTCCAAACCGTGAAACAGAAGGTATGCGTGACGGTACAGACGCTGTATCTGACTGGCCATTACTGAACGCACTTGTGAATACAGCTGGTGGTGCTAGCTGGGTAAGTATTCACCACGGCGGTGGCGTAGGTATGGGTTACTCACAACATGCAGGGCAAGTTTTAGTAGCAGATGGATCTCAACTAGCAGCAGACAAAATTAACCGCGTATTAGTAGCTGACCCAGGTATGGGTGTTGTACGTCATGCGGATGCTGGTTATGAGATTGCTATTCGTACGGCAAAAGAGAAGGGCGTTAATATGCCAATGTTAAAAGGATGATGCTGATATGCCATTATTAATCAAAAATGCAAATGAAATTATTACGATGCAAAGTACCGTAAATGGACCACGTACAGGCAAAGCCATGAATGAGTTATCTATTATTGAAAATGGCAGTATTTTAGTAGAGGGCGATCGCATTATTGCGATTGGTCCTCTCGCTGAAATCAAAAAACAATTTGCCGAGCAAGTGGCACAGGCAGACGTTGTGGACGCAACGGGCAAAGTCGTCATGCCAGGCCTTGTCGATTGCCATACGCACCTTGTCCATGGAGGTACACGCGAACACGAATTAAATATGCGTTTACGTGGTGCTACCTACATGGAGATTATGAATGCAGGCGGTGGTATTCACTATACAACAACCAAAACACGTGAAGCTTCTTTTGATGAGTTGTATGAAAAATCATCTAAAATTTTAAATCAATTTTTAACATACGGTGTCACAACCATTGAAGCGAAATCCGGCTACGGTCTAGATTGGCAAACAGAAAAAAAGCAGCTGGAAGTAGTCAAAAAATTACAAGAAACACACGAAATCGACCTTATTTCTACATTCATGGGTGCCCATGCTGTACCAAGTGAATATAAAGGACGAGAAGATGATTTTGTTGATGTAGTCATTAACGAAATGCTACCAAAAGTAGCGGAGCTCGGTTTAGCAGAATTTAATGATGTTTTCTGTGAAAAAGGCGTCTTCACACCCGAGCAATCTCGAAAAATTTTATTAGCTGGGAAGGAATACGGTCTAACACCAAAAATTCACGCGGACGAAATCGAACCGTACGAAGGAGCTGAGCTTGCAGCCGAGCTTGGTGCCATTTCTGCAGAGCACTTATTAGTGGCGTCTGATGAAGGTATTGAAGCGATGGCCAAAGCCGGCACAATTGCCGTACTATTACCAGGGACAGCATTTTTCTTACGTGCCCCTTTTGCACGTGGACGACTCATGATTGATCGCGGTGTACCTGTCGCGATTTCTACCGATTTCAATCCAGGCTCATCACCGACAATTTCTTTACCATTCATCCAAAATTTAGCTTGTATGAATATGGGGATGACAATGGAAGAAGTACTTGTTGCGACAACGATTAACGCCGCCTATGCGATTAATCGTGGTGAAAAGGTTGGCTCTTTAGAAGTTGGTAAAAAAGCCGATATCTTATTACTCAATGTACCAAACTATAAACAATTGCAATATTTCTACGGCATGAACCATACAAATACAGTCATTAAAGCAGGCGAAGTCGTAGTAAAAGAAGGCGTATTTATTCGATAAGAATATTGATTATAAGTAACAGAATGGGGACATACCAATTCTTCAACGTTTAGGCGAACTGGTATGTCCCCTTCTCTACCTACCCTATTACCTATCATTTAGTGAGTTCACTTTTTGTTCACTTAATCTCCTCGCCCATTTAACCTAATAAGCAGTAATAAATTTAGTGCTAATTGTTCTTTGGAAATAATTCTCACTATGCTATTCTTTAAAGTAGAAAAATTGAATAGGCAAACCTAAAGAAATTTAGGGACGCAAAGCTATAGGGACTAAGGTTTATACAACTATGTCAGCCAGTTGCCGAAGAGTACATTCTACTTTTTGTTTAGTAAGGCGCGATTAAAAACGAAGCATTTTTGTGTGGAGTTTTTTAAAGATGCCCTTATGTGAAATTAAGCTACTCTTTTTTGAGTAGCTTTTTTATGTGCTTCTTAGGAATTAAATCATCAGGAGGAATTATGTATGAAAGTTGTTAAGATGGCATCGGTAGCGGCCTTGGCCTTCAATTTAGTAGGCGGCCCAATAAATGTGTTAGCGAGTGAAAGCCCGAATAGGAGCATTGTCACGACAACAGCCCAAGCTAATACGGCGACTGCTTCCGTAAAAAAATTTGATTTGTATGGTAAGGATCTTTTAAACGCCTACAATGACGTATTTAAAATGGCGAACACGAATATTAAATCGATTACCAACAATGGTGGAAAATATTATAGCTCTACGATTGATAAAGCAATCGATGGCGATATGAATACACACTGGGAAACAGGTAAACCGAACAGTGCTACATTCACGAATGAAGTCGTCATTCATTTTAACGAAACGACTCCTTTAAATCGAATTGTCTATGCTGCTCGTCAAGAAAGTGTGAGAGGTAAAGGCTTTGCACAACAGTTTGAAATCTATAGTTCTACGACAGACACAGGTGATAATTTTACACTCGTTTCTTCAGGTGAATATACCGGTTCTACGGGTGATATCGTAGAAATTCAGTTTACCCCTACCGAGTTTAAGCGCGTAAAATTTGCCTTCAAAAAAGCCAATCAAGACTGGGCAAGTGCAGCAGAATTTCAATTTTATAAAGAAGATCTTTTAACAGAAAAAATAAACAACCTATTTACGAACGGCTTAATGAATGAATTAAAGCCTGAATTTGCTTCATTAAGTGTTATCAATCAATTAGAGGCAGAGGCTGCTACACACCCATTAAAGGAACAGTTACAAGTAAACTTACATATCGCAAAAGATATACTCAATAATGTCAATGTTTCGAACGAGGCAATCGTCACTGCATCACAACGAGGGAACTCGAGTACAGAAGCAAGAGAGCATCAAATTGCCAGAACCTCTTTCTCTTTAGATACATTTGGCCGATATGTCGTGCCGGGTGAGACGATTCAAGTTTTTGTAGATGCCAATGAAAATGCCGTCATGCCGAACTTAATTTTAGGACAAATAGCGGATGATAAAAACGGCTGGATTAGAAGATATTCATTAAAACCAGGGTTAAATACGATAACAGCTCCTTCCTATGACAATATGAAACCTGCCGTCGTATATGTAGAAAATCCTGCGTTACCAAATGAGCAAGCTTATGCACCGAAAGTACGATTAGTTGGTGGTACAGCCTTCCCTGTTTACTATCACGGCAAAACGGACCCTGCAGCGTTTGAAAAAGAGTTAGAAGCATATATCGCGAAAATTAGTACAAATGATCAAGACTTTGCCAATGGCATACCGAAAAACGTTGTCTATAATGTAGCGGAGCTTGTTTCTGAAAATAATACAATCTCTACAACTGCTGCTGGTGCACTAAAAGGTATACAGGAATTACAGTCAACTGGCAAAACAGTGGAAGACACAATGAATGACTGGGAAAGCATGTGGAAAGAGTTCCAAACAATTAGCGGTTATACAGAAAACGATCGCCGCTTTAATGCAAAGTTTACTTCAAGGGTGTTTACGAAAGGGCCTTATGCATGGTCTGACTGGGGATACACTGGATATAACGGTGGAAACTCCCCTAGAAGAGATGATGGCTTCTTCAAACAAATCGTAAAACCATTTGGCGTTCCTGGTAATGATGGTTGGGCTTATTTCCATGAATGGGGCCATAACATTAATAACTCCACGATGGAACACGGTGAAATCACGAACAATCTATACTCGGTCATCTTAAGAAAGAAATTCGAAAACAGTCATAACGACCGCGTAGATTGGAACACATTATACAAAAGATTTTCAGGTGAAACCGTAAACCATGGCTTCTGGACTTACTTAGGCATACTTGAGCAAGTGCAATATTATTACGGAGAAGACAGCTATGGTAAGGCTTCTCGTATTGCTCGAACAAATCCAGATGGTGTTATGAATGGCTTAGGAAGCAACTTGCAAAGATTAGTTATAGGTTTATCTTTAGCAACAGAAACAGATTTAACAGCTTTTTTCGAAGATTGGGGCTATGTAACCGCTACGGATAAAATGAAGGAAAAGGTAGCTCATTTACCTAAACCAAGTGTGAAATTACAATACATGCATAGTGTAGGACGAGGCTATAAAGGAGCTGGATTCTCAAACGATGCGAATGTTACGGTACATGCTCTAAAAGCAAATAAAGAAAAGAATGAAATTACAATCACATATAATATCGATGCGGCAAATAAAGATGCTGCTATGGGTTATGAAATACTTCGAGATGGCAAAGTAGTTGGCTACACAACGAGTCTATCATTTGTCGATAAAAATGTAGATGTAACAGTTCCACATACGTATGAAATTGTAGCGTATGACAAAAAATTAAACAGTTTAAAACCCGTTGAAGTGAAATCACAGCAACCTGTCTTATCTGTCGAGGAGCACGTAACGCTTAAATTACATCAACAGTATGACCCAATGGATTATGTGAAAGCAACATCATATGCTGGCGACCATATAACAGAAGATGTCGTAATCAAATCGAATACTGTCAATGTTGCTAAAAAAGGGAACTATGAAATTGTTTACGAAGTAAAGAATGCAAATATTACAGCAACCAAAACAGCCAAAGTATCCGTAACAAGTGATTATGCCTATATCTCAGATATGAATGCAAAATCTGCAAACATCCAATATGGCGGTTTGAAAAAAGATACAGCAACGCCTGGCACACCTATTACACTTGTAAGACAAGGGCTAGATACTACTTACGTAAAAGGCATTGGGACACATGCGAATTCAGAAGTGGTATATGATATTGAAGGAAAAGGCTTTGATTTCTTTGAAAGCTATATTGGCATAGACCAAAACGTAAAAGGAAAAGCCTCATCCGCCACTTTTGAAGTGTGGATAGACGGCGAAAAGAAATTTACTAGTGAAGTATTCAAATCAAACACGGAACATGCATTTGTAAAAATTCCTGTTAAAGGCGCGAAAGAAGTAAAGCTCGTGACAACAGATGCAAATGAAAATGGTAATTCATTTGACCATACCGTATGGGCGGATGCGAAGTTCACGAAAGACTCTAGTATGCCGACATTAACGGTTTCTGAAGACTTCACAATGGTGAAGTTAAACAGTGATGTTGATCTTTTAAAAGGTGTGACAGCATCAGATATAGAAGATGGCGATCTAAAACAACAAGTCCAAGTAAATGCTAATGGCTTTACTACAAGCAAAACAGGTACTTACACAATCGAGTATGCTGTAAAAGATCGTGATAACAATGTTGCGACGAAATCCAAAACGATTTATGTATACAGTGATGAGCAATTTGCATCCGATATCAATTGGACGTCTGCACAAACTGCTTGGAGCACAGTCAACAAAGACAAGGCTTCTTCAGGGGGTCCGATTAAGCTACGCGTGAATGGTGAGCAAAAAGCATTCGCTAAAGGCATTGGGACACATGCAAACTCTACCATTGTGTATGATCTTGTAGGCAAAAACTACGACTACTTTGAAGCACTCGTTGGTGTAGATCAAAACATCCCTGAAAATAATAACTCCTCTGTTACGTTCAAAATCGTTGCAGATGGTCAAGAAGTTTATAATAGCGGCGTGATGAAATACAACACAGAAGCAAAATTAGTGAGAGTTCCTCTGAAGGGTGTAAAAGAATTAATCCTTATTGCCAATGATTCGAGTAATGGCAATGCATCGGACCATGCGAATTTTGCTGATGCCAAGTTTTATATTTCAAATGGACTGCCACAGCTTTCGATTCCTAAAGATGTTGCTACGAAAGTCGGAACACCGATCGACATCAATGGAATTTATTCTGCAACGGATGCTGAAGATGGGAATTTAACGGATGTTGTAAAAGTGACTGGAGCCGATCAAGTTAACTTTAATCGCACTGGGAAGTATGAGATTGCCTATACAGTCACAGATCGTGATGGCAATGAAGTGACAAAAACACGAACAATCTCTGTTGTCGATATGAATGACCATCATTACCTGTCCAATTTTGATTGGCAGTCTATACAATACAGTTATGCTGCACCTGTAAAGGATTTAGCCATTAGTCAAAAGAAAATCCGATTAACAGGAGAAGATGGTAACGAAAAAGTTTACGAAAAAGGCATTGGTGCCCATTCCAACTCCACTATCGTCTATGATTTAACAAATAAAGAGGCAGATTACTTCACAGCATTTGTTGGCGTAGACCGTCAAATGTTTGGATCTATTGGCTCTGTGTCATTCAAAGTTTTTGTTGATGGCGAAAAACAATTCGATAGTGGTTTAATGAATTCTAGAGATCCGCAAAAGTTCATTGAAGTCAATATTAGTGGTGCAAAAGAGTTGAAGTTAGTCGTCACTGACGGAGGAAATGGCAACGGCTCTGACCATGCATCATGGGGAGATGCTAAATTGCATTTCGCAAACCCAGACCGCGTGTTCACACAAGATTTGACACTAGCTATTGAAGAAGCAAAAACCATTAACGCTGAAAACTATACAACTGAAAGTATAGAGGCGTTACGAGCTAGCATTGTACAAGCGGAAGCGCTACTTGCTAATTCACATACAACTCAAGCAGTGATTGACCAAGCTGTAGAAGTGCTAAAACAAGCAATAGCCGCATTAGTAGCAATTGACTTTGATCAAGTAATAACAATACAAGATTACCATCTGAAAAAGGCGATCCAGCAAACACTAGGCCTTACAGGAGAAATTACATTACGTGATATGTACAATCTCACGAGCCTAAGTAGTCCATCTAATCGAATCTCAAGTTTAGAAGGCTTACAATATGCTAAACATTTAGTTTCACTAGACATTTCGGGAAATGCGATTACTGATTTCTCACCATTAAAAGAATTAAGTAACTTAGAAACTGTCGTCGCCCATCCACAAATCGTAGAAGTAAAAAGCTTAACGGGACCCGTAACGACAGTGGAGAACTTAGTAAAAGGCTTAGACGGTCACTATGTAAATCCTTATCAAATCGGCCTTAGACATACAAAAACGAACAAAGAAATATATGTAGATACTACGCTGCTTGCACCAAATGCAGATCAGTTTACAATTGATTTGTCAGAAGAAGATAAAGGATTCTATATGTTAGTTATTGCTTATCAGCTGAAAGAAGATTCACTGATTCAGTTGACTTATTTTGTGAAGAATCCGTAATTAATAATCCATATGAAATCCCTCTAAAAAGCACTTGTTGGCTTTTTAGAGGGATTCGCTGATAAATTGGCAAAAGTCGCTGATACCCCATAAGAAACCGCTGATAAACCCCCTAAAATCGCCGGTAAAACTCGAAATTTGCCGATAAACAATCACTAGTTGATTTTACGTAGCTCGTCTAAAAATGCAGGGCGTTTTTTATACGTAATTTGCAGCTGCTCTATTAATTCCTTTGCCGCTTCTTCTCCGCAGGCTACTTTAAACTTTTTTAATTGATAGCAAACGGCTTTATATTGGCTTCGATTGCTCGATTTGGCTGCTTCTTCTAACAGATAGTTCACATAGATTGCTTTCGCCTCTTCTGCATAATCTTCTTTTAAATAAGGATAATACGTTTCAATCTGTAAACTATCTTGTTTGCAAACAACTAAAAGACGATCCCATAATTTTTCAGCAAGCATAATATCAATATAAGCATTGGAGACATAGCGCTGTGCAGCTAATTCACTAATTAACTTCTCCTTTACAGCTGACCATGTTTCTGGCGAATACAAACGTTTAAACTTAGCATAATAATCTGTCTGACCATCTAAAATAAACTGTCGTATCATTTGCTTTTGCTTGCCAATATCCCCTAATCCTTCATACGCCATCAGCTCTTCTTCTCGCCACTGCTTTCGTTGCTCCTTATAATTTGGCAATAAGGCTAGTACTTTTGCATAATCTCCCGTAGCGATTGCTTGGTTAATTAACTTTTTCCGAAAATGCGCATTGTCAATATGTTGCATCATGTATTTCTCTATAGCTCTCTCATCCTCTGTTCTCTCAAGAAAAGCAAGTTGAAGCTTTTGTATTTCTTTCATTTTATATTCTCTTGTCCAACCACTTTGTTGTTCTGCATCATTTTCAAATTTTTTTAGGATTCCTACAAATTGATTCTTCCGCTCCGGCGTGTCACATAAAGGCACACTAGCAAAAAGCAAATCACTTTGCCAGTTAGACCACTCTGCTAAACTCGGCTGCTCTGCTTCCTTGACAACGAGTTGAAAAATCACTTCTTTTTCTGTTTCTGTAGCGAAATCAATCGCAAGCTCGCAAATTTCATCAATATGACCGATTGCATCATCTATAGCACTACCAATGCTCCCACTTGAATCATCGGCATAAGCAATCATTTCTAATAATTCGTCCACGATGATGAATGACAATTGAAGTGCCGAATGTAACTCCAAATTTTCTAATCGATCTTCTATTTTTTCCAACACGACATATACACCTTGAAGTGCATCGTCTACATATTTCCATGAAATAAAGTCCTTTACTGTGAACCGCTCAATGGTGTTCCTAATAAGATTTCTACTACTCATTAGCTCATCTTCTTGAGCAGCTAACTGGAACAATAGTCGCTCATTTACACCTTCTACATCACGCGCTAAGTCCAGTAAATATGCGATCAATTCCTCCTTGGACTGTTCTTCTAGCATTTGCTTTAAACTTTTGGATGGGGTACTCTCACCGCCATACATGTGCAGGAGTGCATAAAAAGCTGCCACCTGATGTTTGCATATATGTCCAAAATCATACGGGCATGTGCATTGGCTGTTTATAATATCTAGCTTAGGACTGAGTAAAACGTGCACTTTATACAATTCACGCCCATGTACATCTATGGCATATTCCCCTGCGCCTAACTCAATTATTTTCCCAACCATTCCTTGTTGAAAATAGCTTTCCCCACGATTTACAATTACTTCGTCAATAGACCGCTCAAAATTATTCAAATTCATAGTTGTTCTCCCCTAAATATTTCTCCATTAACTGCTTCGCTTTTTCAATTCCCTCTTCTGTCAGGTATACAGATTTTGATTTTAAACTGCCACGTAAATAATCTTTATCCGCCAAACTGATTCAATGCATCAAACGAATGACCTTTCCAGCTTCTTCGCATCGTGTTCGGTATATCTTGTTCCTTCCATGATGTTAAATAAAGTAGTAATAAAGTTAGTTCTTCAATTTCATTTTTCATTTCAGTATCGCACCTCAACTTAGTTATACACGCTAAAATACTTATGCTACCAATTATACAATGAACAAGATCAACCTAAGAGGAATTCTTATACTATGATTTACATCATGCTTAAATAGTTTTTTTAAACCCCATAGATTAAAACAGAAACAAGTTGAAGGCTCCTGCCATTACGTTTGTTGGCTCCTTAAGGGGTTCCTTTTCCCCAGCTTCAACAAGAAAAGTAAACGGATTCCACAAAAGAAGTATTTTCTATACATGTTTGTGTCCATTTTGTTAAAGATGTATTTTATATATTGCTTTAAAAGATGAATAGGAATATATTTATCACGAAAGGACGTGTTCAACATGTTAGACCAACATACTATCAACGTTATTAAATCAACAGTTCCTGTTTTAGAAGTACACGGCGTAGCCATTACAAAAACTTTTTATCACAACTTATTCAAAGATAATCCATCATTATTAAATATTTTTAACCATACAAATCAAACAAAAGGTCGTCAGCAAGGTGCTTTAGCCAATACTGTTTATGCAGCCGCGAAGCATATCGACAACTTAGAACCAATCGTACCTGTCGTTGTACAAATTGCACATAAACACGTCAGTCTTGGCGTTTTACCAGAGCATTATCCAATTGTCGGTCAATATTTACTGGCGGCGATTAAAGAAGTATTAGGAGATGCTGCAACAGACGAAATCATCGATGCATGGGCTAAAGCATATGGCGTGATTGCTGATATCTTTATTTCAGTGGAAGAGGATTTATATAAAGCAGCGGAACAAAACGGGGGCTGGCGTGCATTTAAACAATTCCAAATTGCTCGTACTGTCAAAGAAAGTGATGATGTGACATCCTTCTACTTAACACCAGTAGACGGCTCAAAAGTACCCGCATATCAACCAGGTCAATACGTATCAATTCGCGTAAAAGCACCGGGCGAAGAGTACTTGTTAAATCGTCAATATACATTATCACAACCAAGCAATGCACAGGAATTCCGCATTTCTGTGAAACGTGAAAGCGAGCATAATCCAAAAGGAAAAGTATCAAACTTTTTACATGAGGCGGCGATTGGCACAATCATTGACGTGAGTGCTCCAGCTGGTGTATTCACATATGAGCCTACAAAAGCACCGGTATTATTCATTAGTGGCGGGATTGGTGTCACACCGTTAAATGCGATGTTCCAAACGATTGAAAATAAAGAAAACGTGACGTTCATTCAATGTGCACGTAACGAAAATGTCCTGGCTTTCCACGAGGCAATTCAAAATAAAATGAACACATTAAATGGTCCAACGGGTTTACGTAAGCTATTCAGTGCGTTCAAAAAAGACAGTAACCCGCATCATCAAGTGTTGTACTCTGACAAAAATGAATACATCAGTGCGAACGTGCTACGACAAGTCGTCACACAAGATACACAAGTGTACATTTGCGGACCAATACCATTTATGGAAGCAGCCGTGAATGCTTTACATGAATGCCATATTCCAGACAGTCAAATTCATTATGAATTTTTCGGCCCTGCACTACAGTTAAATACAAAGTAAAAATGGGACTAGCCCTTGCTGAATGCACGGGCTAGTTTTATTTATTAGTTCTGAATCGAATCCTATCTATTTACTAAAGTCTTATTTATAATTTCACGATTTCGTGCTTCAAAAATTTCATTGTGTGAAGAAACTTTTGCGACTTTATCAGCAGTTGGCTCTAGGCTTAGCTTAATATCATTGATGGCATTGATAGCATCTTGAAATGCACCGGTAATTAAGTAAACTTTATTCTCATGTTTTGAAATATCACCAACAGCATATATTCCATCAACAGTTGTTAAGCCTTTTCCATTTGTCGTTATATAATATTGGTATTCTGCATCACGTTCTGGATTCACAGGAGCGTCAAATGCAAAAGAGTGATCGCGATCATAACCATGATTGACTAATACGTCATCTACAACAATTGTTGATGTTTCATTTGTCGCTACATTTTCCAAGATAACTTCTTTAATTTTTGTCTTTTCCTCGTTTGCCACAAGGGATTGTATTTGTGTATTTGTCATAATCGGCACGCCATTTTCTTGTAAATAGCGAATCTGTGCCTCATGAGCAGATAAGTTTTCTCCGCGGTAAATAACAGTAATATGTTTTGCAATGCCGATTAAATCTTTAGCCCAATCAATGGCAGAATTTCCCCCACCTGAAATTAAGAGCGATTTATTTTTAAAGCTTTGGATACCTCGAATCGTATAATGCAGATTGGACACCTCGTATTTTTCAGCACCTTCGACATGCAATTTAATAGGACTAATAATACCTCCACCTACTGCCACAACTACTTTTTTTGAAAAATGCTTTTCACCTGTACTTGTATCGATCACAAATAAATCATCTTTCTTCGTTACTAAATCCACCTTCGTATTTAAGCAAACAGTTGGATTAAATGTTAAGCCTTGTTCTATTAGATTTTCAATTACTTTTTGAGCAGGTGTAGCGGTTAAACCTCCAATATCCCAAATGATTTTTTCAGGATAGACATGCAATTTTCCACCTAAAGTAGATTTATATTCAATAATTTTCGTTTTTAAGTCTCGTAAACCTGCGTAAAATGCGCTATAGAGCCCACTTGGTCCGCCACCGATAATCGTAATATCATAGATGTCATCCATTCAAAACACTCCTATCTAATTTATCCAAAGTCTTCAGCTACAAGGGTATGATTTTTACAACATGGCAAGTTTATTATGATGTCGTCCTATTGGTACTACAGATGGCGATTCTGATACCGGATCTTGCATGACCATACAATCGAGACCAAAAATATCTTTGATTAATGAACTTGTAATAACTTCAGCTGGTGCGCCTTCCGATATTAGTTTGCCTTTATGCAGCGCAAAAATATGGTCTGCATAACGTGCAGATAGGTTAATATCATGAAGAACCATCACAATCGTTGTACCATGTTTTTTATTTAAGTCTGTCAACATATCAAGTATTTCTATTTGATATGTAATATCTAAATACGTTGTCGGCTCATCTAAAAATAAGATATCCGTCTGTTGCGCCAGTGCCATCGCAATCCAAACACGCTGTCGTTGTCCACCAGAAAGCTCATCAATATGGCAATTAGCGAATTCCGTAATATTCATAATTTCCATTGCCTCTGCCACTGCTTCATAATCTTTCTTCGTCCAGCTCTTAAAAAAAGTATGATGCGGAAACCTTCCTCGTCCAACTAAGTCCGCAACGGTAATGCCCTCTGGTACTATCGGTGATTGAGGTAAAAGCCCTAGCACACGCGCTAATTGCTTTGGTGGAATTTTATGGATTGGCTTACCATCCAGTAAAACTTGTCCAGACGTAGGTTTTATTAACCGCGCCATCGTTTTTAAAAGCGTCGATTTCCCACACCCATTCGCCCCAATAATAATGCTAATTTCATTGCTGGGAATGGTTACGTCTATATCATGTAAAATCGTTTTATTATCATATCCAGCAGTGACATGTTCAGCTTGAAATGTGTGTGTTGGTTTCATTATAGATCTCCCTTTCGATTGATTCGAATTAATAAGTAAATCAAGTAAGGTGCACCGAGAATGCCGGTAATCACTCCTACAGGATATCTAGTAACAAAGGCAAATTGACCAATTAGATCCGCTGCCAGCACTAAAATAATCCCGATTAGACCGGCTGGAATGATATTTGAAAATCCAACACCAACTAATTTCTTTGCAATTGGCCCTGAAAGGAATGCAACAAATGCAATAGGACCTGTTGTCGCTGTAGCTAGCGCAATAATCAGTACTGAGCTGATAATTAGTACTAGCCTTGTCTTATTTGTATCTACACCAAGTGATGTCGCTGCTTGCTCGCCTAACTCAAGCATTTCTAATCGTTTTCCGAAGAAAATAAGAATCGGTGTAAAAATACAAACTGTAAGTATTAGCGGATAAAGAGTATCCATCTTTGTACCATTTAAGCTGCCACTGAGCCACCGCATCGCAGTTGGAATATCGTGCGTTTTACCAATTAACATTAAATACGAAATAACTGCATTTAACATTGCCTGTATACCGATACCGATTAAAATGAGCCGTCCAATTGAAAACGATGAACCTTTCGACAGTGCATAAATGATTAACACCGTTACAAGACCACCCACAACCGAAGCAATCGAAACCGTCGTATTGCTCGCCTGCAACACAATGATGCAAAAAACGGCCGCTGCACTTGAGCCAGCTGTTATACCGATGACATTCGGATTCGCTAAAGGATTACGTAGCATCGTTTGAAATATATAGCCCCCAACACCAAAGGCAAACCCTGCAAATACCCCTGCAATCATACGCGGCAAACGGATTGTACCAACAGCGAATGATGCCCCCTTAACTTGTTCACCTAACAACACGCTGATCACATCTTTTACAGGATAAATCGTATTACCAAGTATAAGCATTGTGCTACAAAGTGCTAACGCAATCACCGCTAATATCGATGTCACGAATAGAAAACGGCGGCGTCTTCGTAATCTCGAGTTCATTATAGAATTCATTGTTTCATTCATCATAATGCACGTATTTTCGCTTTCATTGTAATTAAAATTAATATCGGTGCCCCAACAAACGCCGTCACGATGCCTACCTCTAGCTCACCAGGACTACCGAGTAGCCTGCCACAAATATCTGATATTGTTAAAATAATCGCCCCTGACAGTGCTGATAGTGGGATAACATAACGTAAATCTGGTCCAATAACGAGTCGAATGAGATGGGTAGCGAGTAAACCAATAAAGCCAATTGGACCTGCCAATGCCGTTGCAGCACCGCATAATAATACGCCTCCAAATGCGCCAGCAAGTCGAATCGTACCTGTTCGTACGCCTAACCCTGTTGCGACATCATCGCCTAATGCTAATGCATTTAATGCTGGTGCCGTTATGATCGCTATGACAATTCCTACGATTAAAAAGGGAATAAACAGAGAAATAGAATCCCAATTTCCTGCTCCAACACTGCCAACTTGCCAAAACCTAAATTGGTCCATTACATTCGTACGAGGAATCATCACCGCAACGACGAGTGAAGATAAGATGGCACTTGTCGCTGCACCTGCTAAAACGAGTTTAAGAGGTGTCGCACCGCCACTTCCCATCGAACCAATGCCAAATACAAAAATAGCGGTAATCATCGCCCCCGCTATTGCCAGCCAAATATATTGATTTGCCGAACTACTATTGAAAAAGGCGATTCCGCAAACGACAAAAAGAGATGCCCCTGTATTCACACCTAATATACTTGGATCTGCAATAGGATTGCGCGTAACCGATTGCATGAGTGCACCTGAAACGCCTAATGCCGCACCACACATCAAACTAAATATCGTCCTCACAATTCTTTGCCGAACAACATTGGCCTCATGAGACTGGGCGTCTGAATGGAATAAACCATCCAGAACATCCGTCCAACCGACCATCCGAGAACCAAATGCAAGCGAGGCTAAAATACATACTCCGAGTAAAATCACTAGCAGTATGAGAACTTTCGTAAAATTACGTGGAACAAGTACCTGCTTTTTTTCTGAAACGGATGATATGTTCATGTTATTTCATCTTTTTCGCAACATCTGAGATTAATGATAAGTACTCATCAATTGTATATTGAATTGATAATGGGTTTGGATTGCCCGCGGCTGCTAGTGGCGTGTTATCTTCAATAATCACTACAGAACCATTTTGAATTGCCGGTACTTTGCCTAAAATAGGATCCGCTTGAAGTGCTTTTAATGTATTGTCATCACCATAGGCAACGAAGAGCTCTGTATCATTTAATGCATCCGCATTTTCAGCACTTAATTCGATATAGAAGCTAGATTCATCTGTAATTTGGGCTTTAATGCCTTCTGGATAAACCATCCCTACTTCTTCAAGAAATTCTCCACGAGGATCCCCTGGTGTGTAAATGTAAAATTTCGATAAGTCCGTAACATTGAACATCGCAAATGCAGCTTTTTTCCCTTTAATTTCAGGGTGTTCATTTGCCTTGTCTTGAATTAATTTTTCAGTATCAGCAATTAGCTGTTTACCTTCTTCTTCCATACCCATACCTTTCGCATTGTATAAAATTTGGTCACGCCATGTAATAACCCATGGGATTTCTGGATATGCCACAACAGGAGCAATTTCACTTAACGTATCGTATTCTTCCTGTGTAATACCTGAGTATGCTGCAAGAATGACATCTGGATTTGAATCTGCAATCGCTTCGAAATCTAAGCCATCAGTATCTTGATAAATATTTGGATTTGCTTCACCAAGTTCTTTTAATTTTTCAGCAGTCCAAGGTAACATGCCGCTATCGTCTTGAACACCATAGTTTGCCGCTGAGAAACCTACTGGTACAACGTCTAATGCAAGTGCCACATCATGGTTTGCCCAAGCCACTGTTGCCACACGCTCAGGCTTTTCTTCAATTACCGTTTCACCAAATGCGTGTTGAATGACGATTGGATACTCAGTTGCTGTTTCTTCTGAATCCGTGTTTTGAGATTTCGATGTATCAGCTTCTTCTGAGCTAGATTCCTTATCTGCACAACCAACAAGTGCAAGAGAAAGAATTGAAATTAATAACATTGCCAAAAACGAAAAATATCGTTTTGAATTCATTTGGAATTCACTCCTCAATTTTTAATCGATAATGATTATCATTACCAAAATTACTATATATCCTATAAAATAGCTTGTCAACACATAATTCTAAATACAATATATGGTATGTGTGCGCTCGTGATTTAATTTAGAACTCATTTGCCGGTAAATAAAAAAACAGCTTTCAACCTTTGAATGTATATAACACTTCAAGTTGCATATGTATTTTTGCTGAGTGATTGTTGGAGTGAATCATTTTAATGAGGAAAAGGTAGTAGTTTTTAATTGGGGTAGCTGTCATATTCATTACGATATTGGATAGTTGAAATCCCTCAATGGCAATTACTTCAGCTACCATTCCAAGATTAACAGTTAAAAGGGGATTAATTGATTATATTAAAATTGTCCTTTAACACGTTGGAAATTGTTTTTGAGCTTCAGTTATGATGTCCTCGTAACAACTCTCTCTTTATACCATAGCACGCTAATTTACTTTGACACCTAAAATCATCCATCTCAAAATGCATCATCCCTAAATAGCCTGCCTCCTACTTCCCCAAACGAATAAGTTAACGCCATTTTACCCAAGCTAGCAAAAGAGATGTGCCAAGGTCCTTATACAAATGAATGGCTAACGGATCAATCTTAAAACGCCTACCAATTGAAATCACACTGACAACAGTAGGCATATTAAGTATTTTCCCCTTTCTTTTTAAATCCTTCAGCACACTGCTCTTACTTATAAGCGAAAAATTCCCCCTAGCTATTTTATAAACAAACTACAAAGATATCCCGTGTTTATCATAAGAAAATAATCCTTATTAATTGGAGGAAATACATGTGTTTTGGCTACAATTTTTGATTTTGTTACTCTGTATCTTCATCGGTGCGAGGTTAGGCGGACTCGGACTCGGCGTAATGGGTGGGGTTGGATTAGCCATCTTTGTATTCGTGTTCGGACTTGAACCGACATCGGCGCCGATTGATGTGATGCTAATGATTTTAGCTGTCATTACGGCTGCTGGAGCGCTTCAAGCAGCTGGAGGGCTGGAATATCTCGTGCATATTGCAGAGAAAGCATTAAGAAAAAATCCGAAACGAATTACATTCATCGCCCCTATCGTAACGTACGTTTTTACTTTTTGTGCAGGTACTGGACATGTATCTTATTCTGTTTTACCAGTAATTGCTGAAGTGGCAAGGGAATCAGGTATTCGCCCTGAAAGACCGATGTCCATCGCAGTCATTGCGTCACAGCAAGCGATTACCGCCAGTCCGATTTCAGCAGCGACTGTCGCTTTATTAGCTTTACTGGCTGATTTTCAAATTACATTACTCGATATTTTAATGATTGCCGTTCCTTCTACTTTTATCGGCTGTATGATTGCGGCCTTTGCGGTGAGTCGAAAAGGAAAAGAGCTGCCGGAAGATCCACTTTATTTACAACGCTTAGAGGAAGGCTTAGCCCCTATTAAACAGGATAAAAAAGTATTTCACCCTACGAATGCATCAAAACTTTCCGTTGTCTTGTTCTTACTTGCTGCCGTATTAGTCGTAATACTCGGTTCATTTGAAAAATTACGTCCAGGTTGG
Source organism: Lysinibacillus sp. RU7 (assembly GCF_057837305.1). NCBI lineage: Bacteria > Bacillati > Bacillota > Bacilli > Caryophanales > Bacillaceae > Lysinibacillus > Lysinibacillus sp. RU7. Next base: position 137,374 of record NZ_JBYQFK010000003.1, read on the forward strand.
AATATAGACGGCGAGTTCACACGTATGTCGATGCCCGTGGCGATTCAAATCATTATGTTGACCATTGCCGCTTTAATCATTATCTCCTGTAAGGCAAATGTTGACGAAATTGTTGGTGGGAGTGTATTTAAAGCGGGCGCTGCCGCGGTTGTAGCGATTTTTGGGATTGCTTGGATGGGAGATACATTTTTCAATGGAAATGCTGAACTTATTAACGGCTCCATTTCAGGACTCGTCACAGCAGCCCCATGGTTATTTGCGATTGCCTTATTTGTCCTTTCGATTTTGCTATATAGCCAAGCCGCGACCGTACGAACACTCATGCCTCTTGGGATAACGCTTGGAATTAGTCCAGCCTTATTACTTGCCATGTTCCCTGCGGTGAATGGTTATTTCTTCATTCCAAACTATCCAACAGTCGTTGCCGCCATTAACTTTGACCGTACCGGCACCACTCGCATCGGAAAATACATTCTTAACCATAGCTTTATGCTCCCTGGTTTAATTTCAACAATTTCTGCTATTGTAATTGGGATATTATTGAGTATGGTTTTGCTTTAGAAAATATATTCGCAGACGAGCCTGCACTACAATGAAATGTAGCTAGCCCTTGCAAAGCGCAAAGGCTAGTTTTATTTTTACTCTATTTCTTCACGTGTGGCTTACACAAACACAAGTAGCGATATGAAATAAGCTACATATTTGGAAAATACACTATTTTTATAGAAATAAATTGCTTTATCCAAGTTCAGCCCCTTTAATACAGCCACTCTCTGTTGACAATTCAAGAAGGGATGAAAAAATTGTTTTATTTCTTTGTACATAGGACAATAAATGTGTATTTTATTACAATTCAACACGAAATGTAAATTTTTTGTTAAGATGTAAAGAGTGTTTACTATTTAAATAAAATAATATAATTTTACGATTTCTTTTTCAGTTATAAATATACGATTCGCTAACATATATCATTACTATTTCAAAAACGTACAATAAAAACCAGTTGGGAGGATTCCCTTTGTCGAGTAAGCTAAAAGAGTTATATGATATTGAAGCTGCATTAAATGCTACTACCATATTAGCCATAACCGATACGAAAGGTAAGATTATCTTTGCTAATGCGAAATTTTGTGAAATTTCAAAGTATCCTTTAGAAGAATTGATTGGGAAAACGCATAAAATTATAAACTCTGGTTACCATAAACCTCAATTTTTCAACAATTTGTGGAAAACCATTTCCAAAGGGCAAACATGGCGAGGCGAAATTCAAAACAAAGCTAAAGACGGGACCCTTTACTGGGTGGATACATACATTATTCCTTTTCTCAATGATCAGGGACAGCCTTATCAATATGTTTCCATTCGTCATGACATTACAGAACGAAAATTACTAGAACATAAAATTCAACAGCAACTTATTATCGACTCGATCACGGGTTTACCTAATACGTATTATTTAAAAACGTCGGTCGAAAAGCTAATGATCATGCATGAAGAAATGACCTTACTTTGCATTAATGTCGATGATTTTAAAAGTTTTAATGAGAGTTTAGGGAATTTTGAAGCTGATCAGATTTTACGTTCAATTGGTGAAAAATTAGCTGAAATCGTAAAAGGCGAACGAAATATACTAGCCAAAACGTATGGTGATGAATTTGCACTAGTTGTTTTAGGGGATGCTCCATCTGCGCGGGGAGTCATTCAAAAAGTATTTAAACTATTTGAAAAACCCATTAGATATGGAGAGATTGATTATTATATTACGATTTCCATGGGCGCTGTGCATTACCCTACCTACGGAACCTGCTATGAAGAGCTGTTTCAACATGCAAACCGTGCATTGCAACTCGCAAAGTTAAATGGGAAAAATACATTTATGTTCTTTAATGACAGCATCATTGAAGATACGAAGCGACGTTTAGAGTTAAAAAATTTACTATATGAAGCGATACAACAGAAACGCTTTACGATGGTTTATCAACCACAGTATAACAATCAAGGCGAATTGACTAGCTTTGAAGCGCTTGTTCGATGGCATGACCCAATACAAGGGATTATTTCTCCTGGCGAATTTATCCCGATCGCGGAGCGCACCGGTTTAATCATCCCGTTAGGCTACTTACTATTTGAGCTTGTGTTGCAAGAATTTCACTCACTTCAACTAGCCACCGGGAAGAAAATACAAGTCGCTTTCAATCTTTCGCTAAAGCAATTTTTTGATACAAACTTAACGTATCACCTTATTTCGTTATGCGAAGTGTATAAGGTCGATCCACATGACATTAAATTAGAAATCACAGAGAGTGTCGCTGCAACAAATATAGAGAATGTGATTCACATTATTTCTAAGCTTCGGTCATTAGGCATGGAGGTTGCACTAGATGATTACGGTACAGGCTTCTCAAGCTTACAATACTTAAAAGATTTCCACATTAATTGTATTAAAATTGATCAAAGTTTTGTAAAAGATTTATTAATACATCCTTCAAACAAAGCCATTATTAATAGTACGATTCAAATGGCTCATGAGCTTGGCTTTACCGTACTAGCAGAAGGGGTAGAAACAAAAGAACAATACGATTATTTAATAAATAAAGGGTGCGATAGTTTTCAAGGCTATTTTTTAGGGAAGCCACAGCCGTTAAGCTATTATCAGCAGGGGCAATAAATCCCTAAAAATAGAGACTGCGTTAATTTAAAAAATCTACTTGAAGTATTTTCAATACAGAAAAGGAGAACTTCCCCCCTTCACGAGGAAATTCTCCTTTCTACTAGCAGTGAACGGATCGTTACTCTTTTGGTTGCAATCTTCAATCGAGTCGATGTCCATATATGTCGGCACAACAAATCCGTTCTGTGTACCTTTTAAGTTCTCACCTAAATCTACTACGTCTTCCTTATGTTTTTCATAAAAGGAATGGTGTGTTGACGGTAACCAAGGAGCGACAGTGGCATCCGCTTCACCAGTAGCAATTGCTTGGAACATGATGACCGGATCAACTGGTGTCACAGTGACATCGTAGCCTAATTGTTCTAATACTGCCTACACTACTTGAAGCTCTTTCTGTATCCCACGGAGTTGAAACGATTGCAATGTCTTTTCCATCTACTTTCTTAATCTCTTTTGTCCATTCATTTACTCTATCCTCGTTTTCTTCTATCCATTTCCTTGCTGCATCCTCAAATGAAACGTTTTGTGCATCATACATGACAGCTTCCATATCTTCTGGCTCCCAATAAAACCGATCCAGAACGGTATACGCATCAGAGTAGTCCGTTTCAAAACCTTTACGCACAAGTTTTGACCGGATGCAACGACTTTTTGCTCGGATACCGTAGCTTTTTGACCGTTTACCCAGGGCTTTTGCTCGGATACGGTAAGGTTTTGCTCGCACCGGTTTGTTTTGACCGTTCAATGTCGACAGTTTTAAGATGATTTATATAGGTAATGGGGGTCGATATAAAAAATCAGCCTGTGTTATTAGCACGGGCTGATTTTTACGGTTGCGGCGTTTTGGAGAACTCTACGTTAGATAAAAAATATTTAAGTCTTCCTTAGTTACAACTATACTTATAAAACAGTAACCTAAGTCCAAATTCGGCTTTATCCTCTTTCAGTTTTTATTGGAACACCTACAAATAGGTTTGCTAAAAGAAGTTATTTGAATGCACTTTTCGTAAATAGTATTAATTCTGCGTATTGAGCATCGATTTCTTCTTGCGTCGGAGTATCATACAAATATAATTGTTCTGCAGTGGATTCGATTAGCCCTATTAAAATGCGGGAAGTACGTGCACAATCAATGTTTTGTCGAATTTCTCCTTTTCTAACGGACTCATCTAATAAATTATATACCCAGTCATAAAATGGAGCATAGATGGACTCCCATTGTTTTAAATGCTCACTCTGTGCTAAACCCGCATAGAGAACGGCAAATAATTCCTTTTTTTGCTCTGTAATTGAAAAGACAGCTTTTACAAGTTGTTCAATTTTATTATCAAAATCATGTGATAAATTGACGCTTAAATGGATGCCTTTCATAATTTCTTCAACAGCAAATTTTGCGATTTCTGGCATTACCGAAAATTTAGATGGAAAGTATAAATAAAAGGTACCTTGCGCTATCCCTGCAGCTTTTACAATATCAGATATTTTAGTGCTTTCTACACCTTTTGTCATAAACTGTTCAATCGTTGCTTCAATAATTTTTTGTTTTTTATCCAATGCCATACCACCCCATATTCATTGAATGATTCTCATTCATAGTTACTTTCATCTTAACGAATATTAAAGGAAAGAACAATGGACATGTTCTTTTTCATCTTGATCGACAAACGAAAAAAGAGCAAGAAAATATTCTGTGCCCTCTCATTTATTAGGAAACATATTTTAATCCCGAAACACCGATGACAATCACAATCACAGCGACAATTCGTCCCATGCTTTTTGATTCTCCAAAAAACAGCATATTAATTAGGACAGCTGCTGTCGTGCCTATACCAATCCATACTGCATAGGCAATACTCACTTGTAAATAGTCAAACGAAGCATATAAAAAGTAAAATGCCCCACTGAATCCAGCGATTAAAATAAAGGCATTGATAAAATTTTTCGTTGTACTAAATTTTTTTAAACCAATTACGCCCACTGTCTCTAAAATGGCTGCTAAAAATACAAATAACCAACCCAATTATGCCGCCTCCTTTTGAAGTTTTCGTTCAGATATTGTATCCGCAATATTTAACATCATCACCCCAATGACAATTACACATATAAATACAATTTTCATAGCAGTAAAACTCTCATTGAATATAAAAATATCCATTAATGCGGTACCTACTGTGCCTGCAGCCGCAAATATGGCATATACCGTACCAGTCGGTAAACCTTCACAAGCTTTAGAAAGAAACCAAAAATCCACAGCAATGATTGGTATTATAATGGCCCAATGCCACCAAGTACTCGCAACATTAAAACCAAAAATCCATAATAATTCACATAAACTTGTCAATCCAACATACATCCACGACTTATTCATCTTTAACCTCCTCGTATTACTATTTATTGTTGAAGAATTGTTATTCGATTAAGTTAGGATAACAATTCATAAAATGAATGACGTTCATTCATAATTTATCATAGATAAGGATAAAAATCAAATTTATAAGTTTAGATTTAGTTGATTGTATAGGAGTTTATGATGATGGATCTGTCGTCGCCGTTCACTTTGACCGCACCAGCATAAAGCGAATCGCAAAATACATTTTACTACGTATTCTTTTTGTCACACAAAAAACCCCATTTTCTCAGTAGGAAAATGAAGATTTTTAGGATCTCAATAAAAGATAATTAATTACTTAAATCTAGTAATGGTTTTGTTTAATATTTAAACAAAAATATAGAGCATGTTTTTAAAACATGCTCTATATACCTTCTATATTATTTAAAATGCTTTAAGGTTTGTTTAAGTGGATTCCATATTGGTGTATCTGATAATTGTTGTAATTCTAAATGCAATTCTGAGCTATAACTTATACAATCTAACACAACTTGTTTCGCTACAGTTTTTTCTATATGATACTGAATTTCCTTAGCTGTTGTTTCTAAAGGGTTAAATGTATGAACTATCGCTTCTATTCCTGCTTCACTCCATTTTCGTTGAGCAAAGGAAATTTGATTTTCAATAGGAACACAAACAAGTACGGGTTGTTGTTTAGTACTTTTAACCATTTTTTCAATAATATCTGTTGGTAAAACGACAGGGATATTCGCTGAAAAAACAGGAAATGCTGCTGAACAAAGTAAGATTGCCATGTTATACCCTTTTTGATGTAGTTCATTTGTAGCTTTTTCAATATAAGGAATTAATATATCTCTTTCAATTTCATACGAGCCAAAATTAGTACGAACAAATAATGGCGTATTACCGGAAATACTACTAATCTCTTCAATTTCAAGTTGTGTCAAATTGTCTAAGGCACCGATTATTTCAAATTTTTCATAACCATTGTTCACAATGACCTGTGCTAAATCTGCTCTAGGGGTCGTACCTAATGTAACAAAGCCAATACTCATTTTCACCAATCCTTTAAAAGATTTTTCATAAATTCATATGCTTCTACCAGATCATTAAGGGTAGTCCATTCCTCTGGTGTATGACTGATTCCACCTCGACTTCGAACAAAAATCAGTAATGTTGGAATGATTTCACTGATAATCGCACTGTCATGCAACGCACCACTTACTAGTATCGGTAACTGATTATCACGGTTGGCTTTACGTAAAATTTCTCGGTCTAAAAATTGAGGAGTTTGAACAAGTTGAGCATTAGAAGCTATCTTAATACCCTGTCTTGCAGCTATGACTTTCGCTTCCGCAATTAAAGTTGAAATCATTTCTTTCAATTGTTCTAGTTTCACATGACGAATATCAAGTTGGACTTTTACTTGATTGGGAATGACATTCGTTACATTGGGAAGCATTTCAATTCGACCGATTGTTACCTTTGCTTCTTCGCCAAAAGGAAGAATAAATTGCTTTATTTTACTTGCCCACTCGCAAAAACAAATTAAAGGATCTTTACGTAACGTCATCGGTACAGTGCCCGCATGTCCACTGATACCGTCAAATGTAACTTCCAAAGCAAACGAACCTACAATTGAAGAAACAAGTCCAATTGGCTTTTGGTATAATTCAAGAACAGGACCTTGTTCAATATGAATTTCGATAAAAGTCTCTATTGATTTTTGAAAGGGCTTACATTTTTTGCTATAATCCTTCTGAAATTTCCTACTTCCTTCTAAACCAACACCCGTTATAACACCCTCCTCATCGTAGAAAGAACTGATTATTATCGGATGTTTTATTTTTTTCTTTTGTGAATTCAATTGTTCAACGTAAATTAATGGCAATAATACACCAATTGTCCCATCAAAATGACCACCATTTTTAACAGTATCAAGATGGGATCCTAGCATAATCGCTGGCAGATTATCATCTTCTCCTGGGTAATAACCATAGATGGATTGGCTATGTTCAATTACTTCCATTCCTACTGCAAGCATCTTATTTTTTAACCATTCTCTAGAAAAAATTTCACTTTCTGAGCCAGCAATACGATTACTTCCACCTTCATCAGTTAATCCGATTTGAGCTAATTCATGAATAGATTGTGCAATACTATGATGAATAGGTTGATTATCGTTAGATTCCATTAACCTCGAATAAATATCCATTAACTCTCCTATTAAATACTGCGAATGTGAATACGAATTCTACCTACACATGAGCCGACATACTATTTAAAAACTTCGTAACACGAGGATTTGTTGTCTTACCAAAGATATAATCAGGTGCTCCTTGCTCAACAATAGATCCATTTTCCATAAAAATTACTCTGTCTGATACTTTTCGAGCAAATTCCATTTCATGTGTAACAATGATCATTGTCATCCCTGAATGTGCTAAGTCGTTCATAATTTGTAGTACTTCATTAACCATTTCAGGATCTAAAGCTGACGTAGCTTCGTCAAACAACATTACTTGCGGCTCCATTGCCAATGCCCTAGCAATAGCAATTCGTTGTTGTTGTCCCCCAGATAAATTGCTTGGGTGTGCATTGATTTTATCGATTAATCCTACTTTATTTAATAATTCTTCAGCTTTAGCAATTGCCTTTGATTTATGCCACTTTTTAACTTGAATAGGGCCTTCAGTTATGTTCTCCAATACTGAACGGTGCTTCCATAAATTAAAATGTTGAAAAACCATCCCAACTTCTTCTCGTACTTTACTAATCTTCTTTTTCGATCCATAGGTTAGTTGATTTACTCTATTTAGTTTAAAACTTACTTGTTTATTATTAATTGAAATGTTCCCGTCTGATGGAACTTCAAGCAAATTAATACATCTCAAAAGGGTACTTTTACCAGATCCACTAGGACCAATTAGTGTAACTACTTCACCTTTATTAACAGTTAAATTAATATCGGATAACGCCTTTTTATCACCATAATATTTATTTAAGTTTTCGATTTTGATTACTCCCATATAAATCCACCACCCTTATAAATTATTATTCGAAACATTCAGTTTCTTCTCTGTATATGATTGTAATAACATTAGTCCACTAGTCAGAACTAAATATAAGATAGCCGCTACACCTAATGTTTCGTATGGAAGGTAAGTACTACTATATTGCATTTGGGCATTTAACATTAAGTCAGGTACAGTTATTACAGAAATTTGTGCAGATTCTTTTAAAAGAACCACTGCATTATTAATGTATGGCGGTATAATTAAACGAACCATTTGAGGTATTTTAATACGGAACATAATTTGCACAGGCGTCATACCAATAGCTTCCGCTGCTTCTATTTGTCCTTTTGGAATAGCCATCATACCAGATCGGATAATTTCCGCTTTATAAGCTGCTGCATTTAATGACATTGCAAATAATGCTGCTACAAAAGCTGTTAGAGTAATGTTAAACGGTGTTGCATAATACGCTAAGAACAGAATAATTAATAATGGTAATCCTCTAAATAACCAAATGTAAATGGAAGAAAAGGTTTTTAATATTGGATTGTGTGACATTTTAAACAAACAAAGAATGAATCCTAAGATTGTACCAATTACAATAGCCAGAATTGAAACTTTTAATGTAACCCATGCCCCTTCAATTAAGAAAGGGAGAGCATTAGATATTACTTCTAAATTCATACTCATGTTCCTTTCTTAATCGAATGTCATTCCAAAGTATTTCATAGCTAATTCGTCATAAGTGCCATCTTCTTTTTTCTTTTGAATAATTTTAGTAATAGCTTCTACTAAATCCTCACTTCCAGGTTTCGCTGCAACTGCAATGTCTTTTTTGTCGTAAGTATCACCGACAATTTTAAGATCATCGCCACTAACAGAATTATTAATATACTCAGCAGCAGCTGGTAAACCGATAGCTACTAGATCTACACGTCCTGCTGTTAAATCCAAAAAGCTTTCTGCAGCACCTGGATATGTTTTTAAATCTTTATATGTTCCAATCTTTTTTACAACTTCTTCAAAAGCAGAACCTGCATTTACACCAACAACATGTCCTTCAAGGTCCTCAATACCGAAAATATCTTTATTATCTTTTTGAACTACAGCGACTAGTCCATCTACTGCATAATGTTCAGTGAAAATAACAGATTTCAGTCGTTCTTCTGTTACGTTAACTCCAGACAATAAGACATCAAATTTGTTTGCTACTAAACCAGGGATCAGACCCGCAAATTGACCCGTAACATACTCAGCTTCAACCCCTAGTTCCTCTGCTATGATATTCCCCCATTCAATATCATAACCAATTAAATTATTTGAAGAGTCCATATAAGAAAAAGGACGATAATTCCCAGCCGTACCAATGACTAGCTTGCCTTTTTCTTTAACAGCTTCTAACGCACTCGTTGAATTTGTTTCTTTTGAATCCTCTACCGCCTTTGCACTCCCATCCGATTCTCCACCACAAGCCGCTAATAATAATAAAATGCTAGATACTAATACCCCTAATAATAATTTTTTCATTTAAATACACCCCTTTGATAGTTGTAGAACTGTTTCTAAATACACTTGAGCGCCTATTTTAATATCTTCCCAACTAGAAAATTCATCTGGATGATGGCTAATACCATCTTTACTTGGGATAAATAGAAGTGCTGATGGAACAATAGATGCCATAGATTTACAATCGTGGTTGGCCCCACTCATCATATAACGATAAGGAATTTGATTCTCAATACATACTTTTTCTATTTGTTCTTGAATTTGTGTATCCAAATTATTTGGCTTTTTTTCAACTGTTTTCTTAAACGAAACATCAAAATTATTAAAACTAGCATATTGTTGTAATGCCTGTTGAAACTCGCTCATCTTTTCCCAATCCATAGCACGAATTTCAATCGTTAACTTTACAAAATCAGGAACTACACTTGCTAAATTAGGCTGTAATTCTAATTCGCCAATTGTAACAACCATTTGTGGATCATAATTTGCCACTGTATTCTCTGCATGTAAAATAAATTTTGCTGCATGTACAAGAGCATCTTTCCGTTGGTTCATAGGGGTTGTACCTGCATGCCGAGCCTGTCCTTTAAAAATTGCTTCGACTCTTAATATCCCGGCAATGCCAGTAGCAATTCCTATTTTTTCTTGATTTTCTTCTAACACAGCCCCTTGTTCAATATGCAACTCGATAAACTGTTTGTATAAATGTCTATTGTGTAAAGTGGAAACACAATCTTCTTTTGTTAACCCGACAAGGTTAAGTTTCTCTTCTATTTCAGCATTAACGTTTAGCTGACCTACTAATGAACGGCTTCCAAACGTACCACCAAGAGGGTTGGCCTCTTCTGCTCGAAAGGCAATAAGTTCTACAGGAAACTCTAGTTGAATATTTTTCTCTTGAATTACTCTTAATATTTCAAGACCTGTCACTACACCTAATGCGCCATCAAATAAACCACCATGAATAACTGTGTCTAAATGTGACCCCATTGCAATGGCTGGTTCGTTTAGAGGTCCTATTCTTCCAAAAACATTTCCTACAGCATCTTGTGCAACTGTAACGTTTAATTCTTCAAGTTTTTTACGAAGCCATTCGAGTGCTCCGTCTTCCTCTTTGGAGAAAGCCAAACGATTATAACCGATTGTATCTGAATTAAATAACTGGGCCATTTCTTCTAAATCGGCTTGTATTCGTTCTATACAAATACTATGTGTAGCTACGTTACTCATAAATCCCCATCCCCTGTTGCTTAAATTTCTAAACGGCTACCTTTATATGCTTTACCAGGAACAAATTTACCAAATCCAGGTTCTACCGAAATCTCTTTACCATCAAATACCGTCACACCTCGAATAATTGTTTTTGCAATCGAACAATTCACTTGAACTCCATCAAATGGTGTTAATTTTGAATTGGAATGAAGATTTTTTTCTTCGATTACATATGGCTTAAGAGGATCGATAATTGTAAAATCGGCATCGTATCCAACTTCAATTCGCCCTTTATTTGGAATACCATAAATGTCTGCAACGTTTTGTGACATTATTTTTGCAAACTGTTCTAGTGACATCCCATGTTTTTGCACGGCAGCATCGTACATTAACGGCACAATAATATCTAATCCAGGCATACCTGAAGCTGCTAAGAAAATATTATCTGCACCACGTTCTTTTTGTTCATTTTTCCATGGCGCATGGTCTGTTGTAATAAAATCAATTTCTTCATTTAATAATTGCTCCCACAATCCTTGAACATCTTCTTCATAACGTAAAGGTGGGTTATTTTTGGCTTTTGGACCGAACTTTTCTAAATCCTCAACAGATAATAATAAATATGGATAACAAGTTTCCGCAGTTACTTTTACCCCTTGTTTTTTAAACTGTTGGATTAACGAAATTGTACGTGGATGACTGACGTGTACTATATGTAACTTGGCATCTGCCCAGTGACTTAACTCCATTAACTTTAATACAGCAGTTGTTTCAGTAACGGGTGGTCGTGATTCCATATGCGCTTTTGGATAAACCTTGCCGTTTTTTTGGAATTCATCAATTAAATCTACAATCATTTCGTCGTTTTCTGCATGAAAGGCTGCAACAAGATCGTGTTCTTTCAACTTACTCATCGCTTTCATAATATCTACATCGGAAATTCTCGGGAAACGATAGCTATCTGTTTCAAAAGTAGACATTTTAAATGCACAAGCGCCAGCTTCTGCTAAATCATCGATTGCTTCCGCTCCATTTTCTTTAGCAATTGTTCCCCAAAGACAAGTATCAACAACTGCTTCTTTATCTACTAAATCTACTTTCTTTAAGAAAGTGTCTAGGTTGTTCACAGGGTTCGGTAGATCATAAGGCATATCAATAATAGTCGTTACACCACCAGCCGCTGCAGCTGATGTCGTTGCTACTAAACCTTCTTCTGGATTACTAAATGCGTGGACATGACCATCAATAACACCAGGGAAAATAATTTGCTCGTTTGCATCGATCATTTGGACCCCATTTAAAGTTCCTTGCGTTCTTTCAATAATTTTAATTTTCCCACCTAAAATACCGATTTCCCCATCAATTACCTCATTCGGTAAAACAATTCTCCCTTTAATAACAACATCAAAGTTCATTATTATTATCCCCTTTATAAAAATGCTTGTATTTTATCTCTTGCTTCAAATATTGAATTAATAATATATCCTTCATCCATCGCTATTAGGCGGTTTTTGGGTCCTGCAATACTTAAGCCCGCTACAAGTTTTTTATCAATATCTTTTATTGCTACACCAAAGGCGTATACGTCAATATCCACTTCAGAATCTGAAACAGCATATCCCTTTTCTAATACCTCTTTCTTTAAAGCAAGTAACCCTTCCACATCCGTAACAGTATAGTCGGAGTACTTTTCCAACATATTTTTCTTATCAAGTTCATGAATGATTTTGTCATCTAAATGTGCCAATAAAATTCTTGAAGAGGCCCCTGCATGTAAGGGTAATATCTTCCCTTGCGTTGATGATACTTTTATTGGTTGATCTGGCGTAATAACCTCTAAACAAATAACATTCAAACCAGAAACAATGGTTAAAATCACTGTTTCATTTAACTTCTTGCAAAGTTCTTGCATGATAGGAAAAGCGACTGATGATAGGTTAATATCTGACTTAACAATTTTCGCCATTTCCAAAAATCGATAGCCTAATCGATAAGCTCCTTTGTTTGTTTCAGTAATAAAGCCTCTATCTTTTAAGACTTTTAAATGACGGTAAACGGAACTTTGTGGTTGTTCTAATCTAATTCCAATCTCTTGTACAGTTAATTCTCGAGTTTTAAAATCAAATAAATCTAAAATATCAAGTGTTTTTTCAACACTCATACCTTTTTCTCCCTCCTTATTCTCAAATATCGATAATTGATTATCAATTCTCGTTTTTTAAATTATATATTTCTGAATATTACTAAGTCAATAAAACTTTTTAATTTTCTAAATATTTTTAGAGGTCCCCTCACATCCCCTGAAATAGATTTCCCTTAAAACGAAAAAAACGTTATTCTTTCAATAAAATATTTGAAAGGATGACGTTTCCCACGAATTTCTTGCCTTCTGAAGAATTCGAACTCTTTTCACATAGGATTTCTACATTCAAACGTATTCGGATTTTAGACGCAACGGTGTTTCAACTGCCTGACTCCTTCGTCATTGATGATCAAGGCTCAGGCGGAAGTAGTAATACAGCAGGGGGGAAGATCCAATGGGCATACGATTTACTAAGTGGTCAATTCTTAAACGTGCAGTTAGGACGAGGGAAAAATAATGAAAAAACCTATGGGCGGATTGTCTTGAAAGTGTCGAGTCAGGTGATTTATGCATGGGTGGCTTAGGGTATTTTGATTTGCGCGATTTACAAGCGATTCATGAGAAGGAAGCCTATTGTTAAAGTTAAATACACGTATTTATATCAAGAACCCGGAGGCAGAATATTTTAAAACGGTATCATGAAATATGTGCATTTTAATGTTCCAGCATAACGATTGACTTTAACAATCAGCCTACATATTGCGAAACTCTTGACTGGATACTGCGATGTTTTTCTCGGACCAAGTTGTTTTGACCGGAGGCAGCGTCTTTTTGCTCGGATACCGTAACTTTTTGACCGTTTACCCAGGGCTTTTGCTCGGATACGGCAAGGTTTTGCTCGCACCAGTTTTTTGACCGTTCAATGTCGACAGTTTTAAGATGATTTATATATATTGATTATAGAAAAAAATCAAACTATTATTCTTAGCATGGAATCAAGTGTTTTAGAGAAAATAAAATGAACCGCCTAATTCAAATTTGATTAGACGGTTCATCTTTTATTCAACTTCACTTATTACTACTTGCAGAAATCGCTCCGTCCACTCTTTCAAATCCATTATTTCAAAATACGAAATTAATTACTTTTCAATGAGGGGATTATCTAGTCTAAATGGGCGTTGTTTTTCAATTTTTAGTTTTAATTGTCTGCGAAATTTTTTATCCAATAGGATTCTTATATATTCGCCTACTCTGTTTAGAAATACACTCTAAGAAATTGCCATCCATCCTCTTTGCTATCGAAGGTCAATCTCTTCAATAGATTTTTCTAGCTAGGGCCTAGTGTGTTTTAAGCCCTCTTCTAAATCTTCTTCCACTTCGCATTACGCCCTAATCCTTCTGGGGTAATCATTTTCTGTTCTTTCAATTCATTCAATACGCGATTAATTGTTGCTTCACTGACATCTGGACATGCATTGCGGATATCGGATTTTGTAAAATAACCCAGTTTCTTTTCAATGAAAGAATGTACACGTTGGCTCTTGCTTCCTTTTTGTGACTCTAGTATGCCTACTCGGCTCTCTAAATCTTTATAGGCCGCTACAAATGTGCCTAACAAATAATTCACCCATGGGAAAATATCATTTGTATTAGCATGCCAGTTGACGGATGATTTCCTTAGTGTTTCATAATAATCCTCTTTTGAATCCTCAATGATTTTTTCCAAACTAATATAGCGCCCTACTTCAAAGCCAAATTGATATAAAAGTAATAGCGTCAACAAACGAGCCATACGTCCGTTTCCATCATTAAATGGGTGTACCGATAAAAAATCTAAAATAAATACGCTTATTAAAATAAGAGGCTCTACATCTGCTTTTGACATTCTTTCTCGCAATTCTTCACATAATCTTTGCATAGCAGCGGGCGTTTCAAAAGCTGAAACTGGCTCAAAGCGAATATGTTTTGTTCCATCAGAAAATGTTTCACTAATGATATTATCAACGTTTTTCCATCGCCCACCTTCAATCCCAATATACCTGTACAGCTCTTTATGCAATTGCAAAACAATACTTTCTCTAACCGGTATTGCATCAAAAGAAGAATGGATCAATTGCAATACATCACGATAACCCACAATTTCTCCTTCCGAGCGATCTTGAAGGTTTGTATCGTTTTCCATAATACTTTTTAACCGACTATCCGTAATAATGATGCCTTCGATTGCATTAGAAGCCTTTGTCGATTGAATAACCGCCACATCTTTTAAAGTATTTAATATTTGCGGAGCTTGCTGCTTATACAATTCCTGCTTGCCTTTATATTCATTAATTTTGGCAATTAGTTTCACCGTTTCCATCGGCATCATTAATTGCTTTAATGGGTCATAGTTATATATTCTCATCATATACCTCGCTTATGAAACTATTCATTTTCAATTAAACACACTCATTTATAACCAAAATGATTATATTTAATACATATGATATAGTTCATGAATATATTCATAATAAAATAAACATGCTCACTTCACAATGAAATGAGTATGTTTATTTTAATTCAAGCGTGTTGATGTACCTATTATTGTTAATATAATCGTGGAAAACGTTGATTTCCGCTACATCCGACTCGCTTTCCTACAATCAACTAGTAAGCCATTTTTTGATAACATTTTATTTAAAATACACGCTTCAATACTGAAATTTTTTTGATAATCAACACACCTGGTATTTTATATTCTATTATCTTTTTTAACTTATCAAATGCATATTTATAACACTTGCTTTGATCTTATTAATCTTTACGTTACTGTTTATCTGGCTTAAAGCTAAAGCTGCAGATGATCATTTTAATGTACATAGCAGTTCTCCCCACATCAGTACTAATTACTAAGCCATCTACTCCATGTATAGCGTAATGATCTATACCTTTGTTCTTTATTTACTTTTAGCATTTGTACACACATTAAGGTACTAATGATTGAACATTAATATTGTCTACATACACTTAATGTAAAAATATACCATAAACTATATTTGCATTCCATTTATGGATGGTATAACCTAGTATATAGACATTCTATTTTCAAAGAAAGTCACTATATATAAAGGGGTGCATTAAACATGGCAAAAAAAATCAAGAAAAACAAAATTGAAGAAGCAGTATTAGAAAAGAAAGCGAAGAAAAAAGCTGACAAAAAGAAAATTGAGAAAAAGTTAGAGAAGAAAAAAGCTGAGAAGAAGGCTAACAAGAAAGTCACTAGCAAAAAATCAAAGAAAAAGAACAACAAAAAAGCAGCTTAACAACATAATAAAACAGCTGGAGAAATACGATTCGATTTCTCCAGCTGCTTTTAAAGTAATATCCCTCTACAATAGACCCACTTTCTCTAAAAACTCACGTGCCACCTTTTCTATATTTTTACCTTCTACATTAACTTGATAATTCATTTCACGCATTTCATCATCCGTTATTTTACCCGCTAGTTTATTTAACGCTAGTTCTAGTCCTGGATACTTTTCTAGTGTTTCTGCTCTTACTAATGGTGCGCCTTGATATGGTGGGAATAGCTGTTGATCGTCAGCTAACACAGTTAAATTATATTGCCGAATTTCACTGTCTGTTGAATAGGCATCTAATAACTGAATATCGCCTGTATCAATGGCTTGATATCTTAACTTCGGTTCCATTGTTTTTATATGATTGATTGTAATGCCATAGAGCTTTTGTATACCCAAATAACCATCTTCTCGATCATTAAATTCGAGTGTAAACCCTGCTTTGATGGATTCTTGAATAGCTTTAATATCCGAAATAGTATTCAATTGATAGGTTTCTGCCATTTCTTTTGAAACAGCTAGTGCATAGGTGTTGTTATACTTCATCGGGCTAAGCATCACCATATCAAATTTCTCCAACATCCCTGCTCTAGCCTGCTCATACACATCTTCTTCATTATTATTAACAGCTTCCTCTTTTAAAAACTCGGAAATGGCTGTACCCGTAAATTCTGGGTAAATATCGATACTGCCGGATTTTAGTGCGTTAAATACAAATGAAGTTTTACCAAGGCCAGGCTTTAATTGAACGGTTAAGTCCGTCTCATTTTCAATCAGTAATTTATACATATTAATCAGAATTTCGGGCTCTGATCCAAGTTTACCAGCAATCACAATCTCGTCTTTTTCATTGACGTTTACTAATGGTGCAACAATCATCAGTATTGCTGCAACACTAATTGCACTTAATGTGATGACTGATTTTTTAAAGGAAAGTGATTGGAGCTTTTTAAGTAAAACATCAAACATTAATGCTAAACACGCAGCAGGCACAGCCCCTAATATAATGAGTGAAGGATTATTACGATCAATTCCAAGTAAAATGATATCCCCTAATCCACCAGCACCGATTAACGCAGCTAGTGTTGCTGTACCTACTATTAAGACCATAGCTGTCCTAATTCCCGCCATAATCACGGGCATAGCAAGTGGAAGTTCCACCTTCACTAGTCTTTTCCATGTGTTCATCCCCATCGCTGTAGCCGCTTCTTTAAGCGAAGCATCCACTTCATTTATGCCAGTGAATGTATTTCGTAAAATCGGTAAAAGCGCATAGACAACTAAAGCAATGATAGCAGGCACCTTCCCAATGCCAAACAACGGTATTAACAAACCGAGTAACGCTAACGAAGGAATGGTTTGTAAAACAGCGCTAATGCCAATAATGCTTTCTGCAATTTTCTTCTTTTTCGTTAAATAGATTCCTAGAGGAATTGCAATAGCAACGGCAAAAAATAATGCAATAAATGAAATCTGCACGTGTTCTAGTAAAGAGGCTACTAGTTGTCCTTTACGTTCATTAAAAACATCCATAAAATTAGTCATTCGAATCCTCCTCTTTCTAAGGATTCTGTAGAACTTTGATTATGAAAAGTATGCTCGTTCACTCCTATAAACTCTCTAACAAAATCATTCACTGAATTTTGGATGATTTCTTGAGGCGTACCCATTTGCACAATTCCCCCATCTTTCATCACACAAATCCGATCCGCTAATTTTAATGCCTCTTGCATATCATGCGAAACAAAAACAATGGTTTTTTGTATTGAACGTTGAAGTTCAAGAAGGTCATCTTGTAATTTCGTCCGACTAATCGGATCTAGCGCACTAAATGGCTCATCCATTAAAACAATTTCCGGGTCAGCTGCTAATGCACGAATGACCCCAACTCTTTGTTGCTCTCCACCAGAAAGTTCATTCGGTTTCCGTTGGCTATATTGATCGGCATCAAGCCCCACCATCTCGAGTAACTCTCGAACCCGACGCTGGATATCTTCATGCCGCCACTTTTTCAACTCCGGCACAATCGCTATATTCTCTTCAATCGTCATATGCGGAAATAGCGCTATTTGTTGGAGCACATAGCCAATATTCCAGCGTAATTCATGGATGTTATAATCACTGATTCTCTGTCCGTTAATTCGAATCGTTCCTTCAGTCAAAGGAATTAAACGATTTATCATTTTTAGTAAGGTTGTTTTTCCACAACCACTTGGACCAATGATGACTAAGATTTCCCCTTTATTAATTTCAAGATTAATGCTATTCACTGCAATCTGGTTATTCTCGTAATTTTTAGTGACATTCTCAAATACAATCATTGTGAAAACCCCTTTTACTGGCTTCTGCAAGATTTTTTATTGTGAACGCTTGATAGCACCCTTTACATAAAATATGCACTATATCCCCTCCCCATCATTTACGCCTATCTGTTATCCAAAAATATAATACTAAGTTTTAAATTCGATCGATGCAGACTTTCCCCTCTTTTTACCTTTCCGCTTCCAAATTACATTATATTCCTATCATTTCGCTTTATGCTCATATGCACACGTTTTTGAACATCAGAAAAATGTTTAAATAGGGTTGTTAGAAAGTTTTTTTAGGAATAAACACCGAATGAAACTATATAAAAGCGCGAAAAGTTCACTTTCCATTCGAGGGGGACGTACATGAAAAAAATAATCTTATTACTAACAGGAATGCTCAGACTGACCTAATAAAATGTGACAAATAAAAACACCTTTCGTTGAAGAATCGGGTATCAGATGATTACCCAATACTTATTAACGAAGGTGTTTTTCATTGAAGACTTAGGATTACGGTCTTTTTTAAATGTGTTGATTCCTATGTCTGGGGACGGCGGATATTGTACCAATAAAAACTATAAAGCTTATAATTTTTCATTAACAACACCCCTTAAACCTCTCAATATCCGCCTTTGAGTTCCCTCCTATAGACCTCTTTTGATAATTGATAACCATTATTCACCTCTTCGCAAACCCCAAACCCGCTTTTGCTCGGATACGGTAAGGTTTTGCTCCCACCGGTTTGTTTTGCTCGGATGCAGCGACTTTTTGCTCGGATACCTTAGCTTTTTGACCGTTTACCGCGTACTTTTGCTCGGATACGGCAAGTTTTTGCTCGCACTAGTTTGTTTTGACCGTTCAATGTCGACAGTTTTAAGATGATTTATATATGACTAATACCTGAATTTAGAAATAGAAGAATTTAAATTTTCTGCCATAGAGGAAAGGCCGTTTGCTGATTGAGATATTTCTTCCATAGCGGCTAACTGTTCTTCTGCAGATGCTGCTACTTCTTCTGATTTTACTGCGTTTCCTTGTGCTGCAATGACTACATCATTTGCAATAGCCATGATTTCCTGGATCGCAGCTGACATTTCTTGAACAGTTGCTGAAACATCCTCCATTTGCGGAGTGATTTCCTTTGTTCCCTGAATAATCTGGTTGAATTTTTCAATTGCTTTATTGGAAACTTCTACTCCAGCATGCACATCATTTGTCACACGAACCATCGTTTGTACAGTACTTTCTGTATCTTTTTGGATTCTACTTACAATTTTATGAATTTCTTGTGCAGAGGTTTGAGATTGTTCGGCAAGTTTCCGTACTTCACCCGCCACAACTGCAAATCCTTTGCCGTGTTCACCCGCTCTAGCTGCCTCGATTGCAGCATTTAATGCAAGAAGATTCGTTTGATCGGCTATACTAGTGATGACATTCAGTATTGAACTCACTTCTTTAGAACTTTCATACAAAGATTGTATTGTTGTATTTGATTCCATTACAGACTGATTGATGGACTCCATTTGGTTCACTGTGTCCCTAACAGCTGTACCGCCTTCTTCTGCTTGTACTATGGTATGGCGAGATAATTCTGAAACGACCGTTGAATTATTCGCAATTCTCATTGCCCCCTCCGAAACTTCTTCTAACGCTTTAGCTGTATTATCTACCCCTGTCTTTTGCTTATCAGCATTACTTGCCACTTCTTGAATGGAAACTGCTACTTGCCCAGTGGCAGCGCTAGTTTCTTCAGCACTTGCTGATAATTCTTCTGCTGAAGATGCTACTTGTTCTGCACTTTCTGCAACCTTGTAAACTAATTCTCGAAGGCTTTCCTGCATATCATTGAATGCATGTCCTAATTGACCGATTGCATCATTGGATCTCACCTGAATCTGCTCGGTTAAATCTCCTTGACTAATGGTAACCGCTTTTTCCTTCAATTCGTTTATAGGTATAATGATGGATCTGATAACAAAGAAAATCACTACCGCTCCTACGATTATTGCAATCCCAATAACTAATAATGCATTTTTAAGAATTGGTGCTGCCGCATCTTTCACCTCATCTGTAATAACGGTACCTGCTATTTTCCAACCTGTTAATTCATTCGTTGCAAAGGTAAGTATTCGATCTTCACCATTAAATACAAAATCCATGCTTCCTTTTTCTTTTTCATAGATGATGTCGTAGAAAGTGCCTTGAGCTTCGCTTCCTGCTTCATTGACTGGATGCGAGATGTAATTTCTACTTTTATCTAAAAGAAAGGCATAACCTTCGTCGCCTATCTTCACTTGATTTACAAGTTCTTGTATGTAACTTAGTTTAATATTAACAGCAATTACGCCAGACCCATCTTTCGTTGTACGAGAAACAGCTACTACGAGTTCATCTGTGCCTGCAGTTGTAAAAGGCTCTGATACAATTGTTTCGCCTTTGTTTTCCATTGCTGCTTTATACCATTCTCTTTCCCTTGGATCATAATTAGGATCTGTGACAACTCTCGGTTCTTGAATAAATATGCCAGTATTAGTTCCTACAAAAATACTTTGTCCCTCTGGATGTAGTTTTATATATGTATCAAATTGTTTACGAATTTCGGGACTACGATCTTCTTCATATAATGTCGATGTAATGATTTCAGAAAATAAATCTAAATCGTGTATTTTGGGCTGAATCGTTTCATCAATATTTGAGTTTAATAGATGAAGCGTTCCCTCAAAGCCATCTAGCATTGCATGTTCTACCGAGTCTTTAGCCGTAAAATATCCTAGCGATCCAATCACGATCGTCGGAATGATTAATATGGCCGAAAAGGTAATAATTAATTTCATTTTTAAGTTTCTGAATTTCCTAAGCACCTTTTCCATAAAACAGAGCTCTTTTCAAATGTTTTGTGATTTTTCTGTATTTTCCAAATGTTCAAATCTTATATTTATTATTTCAGATATAATGATTCTTACTATCAGGAAAAACCCTTCAATTACTCATAAAAACTCCCTAGTCTCTACTAGTAATTTTTTTAAAAAAAAATAAATACAAGGGGGATTCTCCCTTCAAAAGATTTTACACCTGAAAGTTCATCTTCCATTTAAAAAATTCAAAAATATAGGGAAAAACCCTATAGATTATTGCTGTGTAATTGCGAGATAATGTTAACGTGAAATGAAAATAATATGATGGGTGTGAGTGTACATAGTGATGAACCGTATTGGTGACATTCAACCACTTATTCAAGATTATCGATCCAAAATTAGCGACAATGAATCTGAATTAGCGATTAAAATTTTAGATGACTATGAAGAACTCCTCCAGTTATTCAAACAAAAAAACGAGATGATTAATCAAATTTGGGATTTTCATGAAAATGAAAAGTATCAATTAGCTCATGAAACATTGGATCCACTTGAACAAATTTTATATAGCTCTTTATTAGGAATCCGTACGTTAGACCAGGAAGCCCAATCAGACTCTGCAAAAGATTATTTAGCTTCACTAAAAAAAGAAATTGAAAAACAATTACACCAGTTGAAAGAAGCTTCCATTAGTGTATATCCAATATGTATGCAGGATTTGGGACCTTACGGGGCTATTAAATCTTACTATGAGCTACTTAAAGAAGGAAAGAACATAACAATCGACATTGACTTTAGCGGAACGCTTAAAAGGCAGCCCCATAAAATAGAGAATAATATATTTCGATTCATTCAACATTTGATTCAAATTATTGACAACCTTAATACTGTTGACTCATTAAGTATCACTATGAATGAAAAGGATGGTCGAATCGTTATCACATTTGAGGGAAAGGCATTAGCAGAAAGACTAAACCACTCTTCTAAATATCGACTATTTAAAGAGTTAGTAGACAGTATTGAAGACGTTGAGATTGTAGAGAAAAATGAATGTACATTTAATCTAGTTCTACAAACAATTAGACAACTGTAACCAAAAATCGATGCGTACCTATAAAACCGCATTACTTCCTATCCACTAAATACAAAAAAACTCCTTTGTAGAAGACTTACAACGATGTCTTCTACAAAAGAGTAATGTTTCAACTTGCTTCAGCAAATTGTTATTGTACCGAAAGCGAAGCGACAGGTACAGAAATCCTCCACTTCTATAAGGGGGATGAATGCCAAATATGAACTAAATTCAATGGGGGTTTAAACCCTAGGTGAATTAAGTTAAAGTCCCCGGCAGATGGGAATAGTGAATGATTAATCTTTTAATCCACATGTCTTGGGACAAAAATTTCAATCGTCGTTCCCTCATTTACTTTAGAATGAAACTGTGCAGAACCACCTACCCCTTCTGCTCGCTCCTTTATACTATATAAACCAATACCTCTTCGCTGTGCGTTTTTCAAATATTCCTCTACGCAAAATCCTATGCCATTATCTTTAATTGTTAAATTTACTACATCTTCATCCGTATTGAGGGATACATAGACTTCGGTTGCTTTCGCGTATTTCGCTGTATTATTTAGCGCTTCTTGACAGATTCGATAGAGAGCTGTTTCAGCTTCTGGCTTTAACCTCCCTACGCCCTTTTTTATTTCAAAGTGAACTGAGCTATTATGAATCTGTTTGTATGAATCCAGATAAGACCTCATAGCTGGAATAAACCCTAAATCATCTAATGCACTCGGCCTTAATGAACGTGCAATTTCTTTTACTTCCTTCATGGCCTCTTGTGTCATCGTCTTTATCGTTTCTAGGCTCTCTTCATTCTTTTCTACGGATTGATCTTTATTGACCGTATTTAAAGTAACTAAAATACTAAATAGGGATTGGCCGATACTATCATGTAACTCTCTAGATACACGTTTTCTTTCGTTTTCATGTGCTTCAAACACTTGTCTCGATAAGTTTTTTTCAGCCTCATATAACTTCAGCTCTGCTTCCATTTGTTGTTTTTCCGCATTTTCTTTGTCAGTTAAGATCTGCTGAATCTCAGGGAAATAGATCGCACGATAAATATAAATGTATGCAATAAATTTGAAACAGTGCCCTAATAGATTTTCAATCGCATACACATTCGTATAAAGGGTAAAAAAGAGCTCCCCCACCATCATAATAAATAAGGCAAAAATCATGCGAAGCGAATCGATAGTTGGTCGTGACTCTTTTATATATCTTGTTAATAACGTAATAAATGTAATAAAAATAGTTGTACTTATTACATACTCAAGCGAAACTTTAAGACTTGTAACTCCTTGTTCATTAAGTAGTACCGGAAGTCGTTCTGGTATTGTAAGAATAATCGTTGTAAAAATACTAACAAATAGGATGGCTACACTTAGACCCCAACGACGTTTAATAAAAAACAATTGGTTCGGTCTAAAGACAAACAGAGCAACGCCAAAACTTTCTACTAATCGTGCTACAATCCAAAACCATGTGGCACGGGTAGCAGAAAACTCATCGTTCATAAAGGGCATTCCCTTATAAGTAAATGTATGAACTAAATCAAAACAACCTACTGCTAGAAACACTAGCCCAATAAAATATTGAGATTTAAGTCGATGGGTAGAATAAGTTGTCCACGCCTGTACAAATATAGAAAAAGAAACAAATATACTAAATAACTCAAACAATGTATGTAGTAATAAAAAATGATTATCTACATTAATAGATGTGTGTGCCATTTGAAAACGGAACAATAAAAGTAAAGCAAATATTGAAAAAATTATAAGTTTAATTTCCTCTTTCTTTAACGCTGCCATCCTCTTGTGCTCCCTTAATCAAAATCTAAATAGCCGTTTTTCACTGCAAATTCCACTAAATCTGGACGTGTTTTCAGTTGTAATTTTTCCATAATTTTCGATCTATGGGATTCTATCGTCTTGACTGAAAGAAATAACATCTCTCCTATTTCCCGATTGGTATAACCCTTAGCCAAATAAGATAATATCTCTTGTTCGCGGCCCGTTAATTTTTGCAAATTACTCTCATTGGCAACTGATTTTTTCATATATTCTTCTAATAAAAGTTTTGTAGCATTAGGATATAAGTAAGCTTCTCCGCGGTAAACTGTCCGAATAGCTTCTAATAAATCATTTTCATGATAACTTTTTAATAAGTAGCTAGAAGCCCCCGCCTGCAATGCGTGGAATAGATATTCCTTCCCTTCATGCATCGTTAAAACGATGATCTTCACCTTATTATTCGCTTCATTAATTTGTTTTGTTGCTACAAGACCGCTCTTCTTTGGCATATTTAAATCCATGATGATTACATCCGGTTTTTTTTCTAATGCTTTATGGACGACTTCTTCTCCGTTCTCCGCTTCATCTATTACCTTCATGTCTGTTTGACTATTAATCATATGTTTAATGCCCGAGCGTACAATGGCATGATCGTCGGCAAGTAATACTGAAATCATACTTGCACCTCCTAAATTAGAATCTCTAAAAATACTATACCATATATATCACAAATATTGGTTAGACATAGGAATTTTACATTAAACTTACGGTATAGGGTGAATAACCCATCTGTTTTAGGGAATGAACTAGTAAAGTATAGGGATTTTTATAAATAACGCTTAGGGGTTTCCCTTATAGTGATAGTTATTATTAGTTGTAATAATAGTAAATAAGAATAATCCGACAATTCAAAACTTTTTTCGAAAAGAGGGAAAATGATGATGACAGTTCAGAAATCCTTATTTGAAAATCAAACTACTATTATCCAGATGATCTCATCCGGTATGCCATTAAAAAAAATACTACAGTTTATTGTGAATAGCATTGAAAATTCCTGCGATCCTTTTAATCTGTATGGATCCATCATGTTGTACAATCCTAAACTAAATCAATTAGGAGAAACGGTGAGTTCCTCTCTCCCTACAAACTTTATTCAATCTATGGAGCCAGTAGAAGTCAGTCCTTATGGTGGTTCATGTGGAGCTGCTGCCTTTTTAAAACAACCGGTTATCGTTTCAGATATTGAAAATAATCCTATTTTAGAAAAGTATCGAAATGCTGCAATTGTCCATGGATTTCGTGCTTGTTTTTCATTCCCCCTTCTCTCTTCAAAAAATGAATTATTAGGAACAATCGCATTTTATAGTCGAGAGTTAGGCAATCCAGATGAAAAAACGTTAAATGCAGTCGATTATTATAGCGAACTAGCCTCTTTCGCCATAGAGAATTCAAAGAGTACTACGAAGAACATTAATGTGGGGTCTTCTTTTGTTTAATACAGTAGCAACATTCTTTTAGAATATACCCATTTATAAAAAGCCTCGATTCATTTAGGAATCGAGGCTTTACTTATTTAGTTAGTATATTCTTTTTAAATCCGGCTAAATCTAGCACACCCACTAACAAACAACTTCTCGACACGCTGTACAATAGCCAGAGCCGTCTTGCATATCTACATATGAATAACAGTTTGGACACTGTTTTTGATTTGGTTCATTCATTTACTTCACCTACTTAAAAATTGCGATACACCCCATCTTACACAATTGCTGGGGATATTTCACGTGAAATCTACTAGTTTTCACTCAATCGAATAAAAAAAGAGAAGGCCGGCTCAAACTGCCTCCTTCTCTTTATCTTCAAATTAATGATTCCTCGATTGTAGCGATTAAACGATAAAATTATTTCGCGGATTCAATCGCTTCCATTAGATTTGTAAAGATAGATGGATCTTCAACATCTTCGTCTGTTACTTCATTCACAATTTCAAAATCATCAGCGTCCACAAGTAAAATACTGATGCCGTCTTTAATAAACTCGTCTGCTTCGACTTCACCTTCATAATATTGATACGTTGCTACTACAACATGGGTGCCAGCCTCTTCATCTAAAAACATATAAAGCGTATCCGAATTTCCGTACACTTCCTCTAAAACGGAACGCAACTGAGGCGTACCCTCGCTCCATTTCACTTCTTTATTTACTGTTGCTGCAACTAACGATTCTACAAACTCTTCTACTGTATTCATTCCAATACCCTCCATTCCACAAAACATTCTGCGGTAATCTAGCTACTGTACCATAAAATGACCCGTTAGGTAAAATTACCACCTTTCGCAAATCCAAATGCAATCTACTTATTTAGGATATGAATGTAGTGGCATCTTATTCATGTATTTTTACGTTGTTAGGTGAAATGGGTGACGTTCAAACAGCCATGAATGTTTATGCTCATGTCACGAGAAAGGATAAAGTAGAGACGATATACATCAAGGGTTTCGGTCTTTTTGAAATCGTTTGATTCATATGTATGGAGACGGCGGGAGTCGAACCAACCGTCTCAGAATGTTGTTATATAAACGTTTGCAGGGGCAATTGATTTTATTGACTAGTTTTTTGACTATAAACTTTGCTTTAATAACATTATAAACGCTTCTTAGTCGTTAAGGGCATTTAGTAGACGTTTAATGATCGAAGTGACATTTTCGCCTTTTTTTAATAATTCAAACTCTACTTTTATACCACTCAAATTTATTTTTTCAAAATATGAATTTGCTAAAGTAATCTTCATATCTTCATCATACATAAAATTAGCTTTGTTTTTATTTTTAGATTCAATAACTAAATTTAACTTTTTGCTTCCGTCTTTAGACTTAATAACATATGCAAAATCAGGAGAATATGTTTCACCATTAATAACCGGTATTTTAATACTCCCTTTGGGTATTTTACCGAAGACAACGATATTATCAATTTCTTCTTTTATAATATCAATTTCGTTTGAATCATAAAATATTTCCTCATACAGATATTTTTCAGGCACTGCTCCATTAGCTTTTTTATCACCTAGTCTATAAGCAGCGACTTTCTTTAATGTTCCATCAGCATTTGTTAATGCAGTTGGATGTATATTAGTATCAACTAACTGATATTCGATTTTATTTACAAAAATTGTACTAATTTTATCTTTAAAATTTTGTATCATTACGCTAGCATTTTTCTTATTAAATAACACATTTGAAACTTCATTTGTTTTTGCGTACTCAATAAATGAGTTATTTACGGTTGCTAAAGACAATGAAAGATTTTTTGAAAGCATTTTAATAAAGTCTATATATGTTAACTTTGTCTCAAGATTAAGATATTGTGTTTTTCCGTCTGATAACACTAGATTATTAACGTTTTTCTCTATCTTATGTTCACTAAATCCAATTTGTTCTTTATCTCCGACATTAACTTCTTCAATACAATTAACTAAAATAGATACAATATCTGCCTCAGAGAATTTGTAATTAATAGACACTTTCGTATTAATTTTTTCCCATAAATCTTTAAACTCGTTATAATGACTCTGATTAATTTTTACTTTTCTCTTACTATTTGACGAATCAGAATCATCATTAACTTTACCACTTTTTACACCAGTTGTTATTATAGGATATTTACTTATGAATAAGCTAATATTCTCTCTTATCACTTTTCTATCCATATCAATCAAATCTTCTTTAATTAATTCCATAAAAATTTCTTTTTTAGTCATATTATATTCTGTCGCCAAACGCTCTAAAATAGCATCTGTAATTTCTTCTGGGAAAGTGGCTTCTGAATCTGAATTAATTTCATCCAGTAACTTTTTGGCAAAATCTTTTTCCGTAAAATCTACGATATAACTTAAATCATGTTCTAAATTTGGAACCCTAAACATTGCTTCATTTACAGGTAACCTTAAACCTCGACCAACTTCTTGTAATTTTGAATTTTCACTTCCAGAAGATCTCAACTTACAAATTGTAAATATGTTCGGATTATCCCAACCTTCTTTCAAAGTCCATTTCGAGAAAATAAACCTTCTTGTATTCCATTTTCCATCAACTTTATACTTAGTCAATGCTTCTTTTCCTTTAAGAATTTCATTTATTTCTTTTTCTATTTTCTCATCAGAAGTAGAATTATCTTTAGAAAAATAACCTGCATGAGATTCCCCAAGATTATTTAAAGTAGCTTGTAGATATTCTTTATATTCCTCGCTTACTTCTGTATCTTGAATTAACATATCTATTTTTTCTTTCAGCTTAAGTTCAAAAATATTCTTAATATATGGCTCATTATTATCAATATCTCTATATGCTGAAATATCATCAATAAAGAATAGTGTTAATGGCTTAATTTTTGTTGGTAACTGAAATAATTCAAGTTCTTTTTTAAAATGCTCATGTATTGCCTTTTCAATCATAGCTTCTTGGTAGGTATTCGAAAAACTAGATGGATGTAGAGATTGTCTAGGTCTTAACTCCAAACCATTTGACAATATTACTAGTCCTGCTTTTACCTTATCTATTTTCAAACTAGAGAAGTCCGGATGTAGTATATTTAAACTTTGATTCTCCGTTAATGACTTTGAAGAGGTCTTTTTACCATTTTCAACTTTAAAAATTACTTTTTTATCTTGAATAGATGTAATTGTGACTTTTACATCTAGTTTAGTTTCAAACTTTGGAATTTGAACTGTTATTCCTTTAACCAAATCTTTATTAAAAGCTTGCGCAGAAGTTAAATTATATAATAAATTCTCATAATCTCTTCCCGTTTCTTCCTCTGGAAACGTAGCTCCAAATCTGATTAAACACTGCGGTTCCATTTTTAACAGATTTTTATATGTCTGTAGGGATTTTTTAAATTTATGTGGTTCATCCATAATTACAAATGGATTTATCTTAGAAATTAACTGTAACGGGCTAGAAACATCCCCAAACAATGATGCATCATCAAATACTTTAATCATAGTTTTTGAATTTAACATACCTGAGTTGATCAATAGAATATGAATTTTTTTATCTACAGCTGTTGATTTTACAAAGTTACTAACTTCTAATGGGAACGTCTCTTTTTTATTTTTTGTTTTTTTACTATTTACTACTTCTACTTCGTAATCTACACCAAATAACTCTCGAAAATGTTGTTTGGTATCATGTGACATTAAAAATGCTTCGGTACCTAGCTTAATAGGCAGCGTAGGTACAACGATAACAAATTTATTAATTCCATACTCTTGATTTAATTTAAACATAGTTTTTGTATAAGTGTATGTCTTACCCGTACCAGTCTCCATCTTAATATCAAGAACCAGAGGTGAACCGTCCAATGAGCTTTTAATATCTAAACCATTTCTCATTTGAATTTCTTCTATATTATTTTGAATTGCTTTAATATCTTTATTAAAAATATGGTTACACATTAAGTTTGAAACTTTAGCTACTTTTACATCTTTAAATACATCTTTAACAGCTGTAATGGCAATTTCTTGGTGTTCTAAATTTCGTTCAAAGTTAAATCCCATTAGTATCTAACCTCCAAATGAATATCTGCCACTTTTCTACCATTGATTAGATGTTTTACGTTTTCTTTTAGTGACAGTAAAGTTTCACTCGAAAAGCTATACTCTAGTACGACAATTTTATTCAAGATAAATTCAGCTTCATTTTCAATTAAAGCAATTAATGTATTTAAGTGCTGATCAACTATAAATCCACTGTTAAGCAAATATAATGATTTATTAATTTTAAATGCTTGATATCCATTTAAATCAATTTCTTCGATTTGACTGTTTAACTTGTTTCCATCCTCAACTAGCCAAGTAATTAAAAGGTTTTCTAAATTTAATTCATTTAGAATTTCATCATTACTAATTAACTCACCTTTAAATTCTAGCATTTTATCAATAGTAGATTCTTTAATATCCTTTAAACTATAAACATCAAATCCTAATGAATAATTTATATCATTTTCTAAAAAACTTAGCTGACCATCTGCATCTTCATTTGAATATTTTTCAATTACCTTCTTAATACGTGTTAAACCAATTGAAGTAATTAGTTTTTCTAATCCATATTTTTCACAGTATTCAATAGCATCTGGATTTTTCTTTTCATTAATGTCTTCATCTAATTGAACTAAGATAAAATTAACATTTCGATTTTTCTCAACATTAAATTCGATTACTGCATTTGCCGTTGTTGATGATCCACCAAAGAAGTCCAATACGATACCATCTTCTTCTCCATTAAAAATAATTTCTATTAAATATTTAATTAAATTTACAGGCTTTGGATTACTAAAAACTGCTTTATTATCAAATAGATTTTTAATCTCTGAAGACCCATCACTTGTTGTACCTTGTTCATTTAATAATGTATTTTTGAAATATAAACTTCTAGGCTTCTTCCCTTTTGGAAGACGTTGTTTAAAATACACATTCCATTCACTTTGAGGATTTTTATCAAATTTCACTTCACCATTTTTTAAATCCTTTTTAAAAGTGCTTTCTACACGTAGCCACTTGATTTTCTCACCATTTTTATCGAACTCTAAAATAGTGCCATCTGGAGTTTCAATAGGATACGCCTTTCCTTTACTTCTTGCAAAAGTATCCCAATAATATTTGCCTATCTCATCTTCTTGATCATATCTTTTTAAGTAAGATTCTTCGTAATCTTCAAATAACGGTGGGAGTTCAGATTTTTTCTTGGCATACATTACGATATACTCATGTTCAACTGCAACATGAGTAGCATCATTACCTCCACCTTTTTTATTTTGCCAAATAAAATTAGTGATGAAATTTTCTTCCCCAAAGATTTCATCACATAATAACTTTAATTGTGCAAACTCATTATCATCAATCGAAATAAATATTACTCCATCTTTTTTTAATAAATCCCTTGCAATAAATAGTCTAGGATACATAAAACTCAACCAAGCACTATGTGAATTTGAAGCACGATTTGTAAATTCTAAGATTCTTTCAGCTTCTGGGGTATCTATATCTAAATATTCTTCTATATCCTTAATATTCAATTTATAATTGTCACTGTAAGTAAATCCATCGTCACCTGTATTATATGGAGGATCAATATATATCATTTTTATTGAGTTAGCATATGAATTACTCAATATTTTCAAAGCTTCTAAATTATCCCCTTTTATATATGCGTTTCCTTTACTAATATTGAAATCGCTTTCCTTTGAAAGTAATTTTAATGGCTTTAATCCTGAAAGTAATTTTGAATAGTTTTTCCCTAGCCATTCTAAACTATATCCTTTAAATTCTTTAATACCATTTTCCATCATTGATTCCTTAAATTTCTCAAAATCAAAATTATTTTCTGTATCAAATAATTCAGGATAGAGAGCTTTCATTTGTTCATTTTTTTCTAAATTCGGATTATATTCAGCATTAAAATTAATTAAATTTTTCAATTTTTACCCCACCAGTTTTTATTTTAATTATATCTTAATTTATCTTAAGTTTGTTATTTGAATTGCAAAATAGCTACCTAGGTTAGTGTAATGTACCATCGGAAATTCTCGTATAATTCAAATTTTTAAATATATATTATCCCTTTGAATATGCTATTCACATTCAAAGGAGGAAACTATTTTGGATAATTCAATACAAATGCCAACTAAACAAATGGCTACTAAGCGTATACAAATCGTTGAGGTAAAACTTATAAGAGAAGCATCTCTAATGTATAAAAAAAGAAAAATCCGTTCCCCTATGATGCCTATCAATTGTT
Source organism: Lysinibacillus sp. RU7 (assembly GCF_057837305.1). Classification (NCBI taxonomy): domain Bacteria; kingdom Bacillati; phylum Bacillota; class Bacilli; order Caryophanales; family Bacillaceae; genus Lysinibacillus; species Lysinibacillus sp. RU7. The sequence goes on from NZ_JBYQFK010000003.1 coordinate 169,369, forward strand.
GATAGAATTTAATAGCCATACTGATTGAGAACATTTCACCGTATTGTATTAGACAAATATCCTATAAACCCTATAAATGTCTATTTTGGTGTGCTCTATATCTACGGTATTGTGGAATCTCGGATACACATCCTATTAACTATTTTTTTAAAATCTTTTTATGAATAATTTTAAAAGTAGAGCTATAAGAAATATCTTGTAGCTCTACTTTAGTTCGATTGGTATAATTTGTATAATGATCAATGGAGGCGATTAGATGAGTTATTTTTTCGATGTAGTACCTAATATAGAGGGCAACCATAAATTACGAGACCCTCAAATTCAAGCCTATTTAAAAATTAAAGAATATTTCGCAGCAAACCCTAATGGCGAAGCTTTAGTTGTTCTCCCAACTGGTACAGGTAAAAGTGGATTAATAGCTATAGCACCATACGGAGTAGCAAAAAAGCGTGTATTAGTTATTACACCTGGATTAGTAACTAAAAAGAGCGTAGTTAAAACGCTCCACCCCCTTGAAGATAATTTTTGGCTTAACACCGATATCTTATTTGATCCAGAAGATTTACCTGTAGTTGAAGAATATTCATCTGATATGCTAGATTCTAGTCTAGAAAAATGTGATTTCGTCATTGCAAATGTACATAAGTTATATGCAGACAGAGATAGCTCATTACTTAATCGTGTTGATAATGATTTCTTCGACTTAATTATAGTAGATGAGGCACACCATTCTGTAGCTGACACCTGGAAACAAGCTATAGATTATTTCAGTAAAGCTAAAAAGTTACATGTTACTGGTACTCCCTACCGAGGAGACCATAAGGAATTGCCCGGAGAAGAAATACACAATACCCCTCTATCAGATGTAATGGCATTAAAATATGTTAAATGGTTACGTAAAGAAACGATAAATAATTCTAATCTTCATTTCACGCTTCCCGGCGAATTACGCACTTTAACTTTAGAAGAGGTATTACTTCTAAAAGAGCGTGAATGGGTGGAAAAATCCATTGCTTTATCAAAAGAATGCTCGCAAGATGTAATCACAGCAAGCATTAAACAGCTCAAACAATTAAATGAATATTCTCCAAAAGTTCCACACAAAATTTTAGCTATAGCTTGTAGCATAGAACATGCAAAAGATATCGCTTCTTGGTACAGCGAGCAAGGGCAAACAGTTCAAATAGTTCATAGTAAAATGCGCCCCGAGCAATTAGAAAATGCTTTTTTAGCTATTGATAACCATCAGTGTAATGTCGTCGTATCTGTTAATATGTTAATGGAAGGCTACGATCATAAGTATCTTACTGTATTAGCTTTATTCAGACCTTATAGAAGTTTAAATGCATTTGCTCAAGTAATCGGAAGGGTACTGCGTGCAATACCTGATAATGAAATCACAGACTTTGCAATCGATAACAATGCTGTAGTAATATATCATAAGGAAATAGGACTCAACGATATGTGGGAATATTTCTCGAAAGAAGTTGAAAAAAGTAAAAAAATCCCTGTTAAGGAATATATAATTTCTGATCGAGAATATACTAAAAGGGAGATCGTCTATGCGTCTATCGATAAGGATGATTACTTTGTTAGTGAAACGGACTCTTATTTAGATACTATTGATTTTAATGAGATGTTTCATAAAGCTCGTCTTCAAATCGACGAAGAACTTAATAAGAAGAAAGAGGCTATGAGAGCTGCTGGTTTTTCAGAAGAAGACATCGAAGCCGCTGCTAAAGGGCTTAGAGAGAGTGCGATTTCTAAGAAAAAAGGAGAAATTGATGAAATACTTATTTCAAAACGTCCTGAATTAATTAGAAAAAAATCAAGGGATGCTCTGTATACTACTGCTAATGAAGCCGCACAAGCTATTTTAGAAGAGAAAAACATTGAACCCAAAGGTAACTCATTATATTTAAAATTTAAAAGACCTATAAAAAATCTCAGCCCGAATACAACTAATGACGGAATTCTTGTAAGATACATGAATTCTAGACTTGCTAGTAAATTTGGACCCGTAAAAGAAAGAGAACCGGAACAACTACTTGCGTCCCAAAGATATCTTGAAACCCTAGTTGAAGAACTTAGGAGGATGCTTTAAATGAAAAATAATCTTTTACAAGACAAATTAGATAATTTAGTTAAACTTTATCTAACAACCGGAGTTCAACCTTCAGATTTAGCTAACAATATATTTCTAGATCACTATAAGCAGATTAGTTTTTTTAAGAACAACGGTCTATTAGTCGGAGAAATAGTTTATGAAGAAACTTATAATGGTTCACTAATTGACACAAAGCTTAGATATTTCTACAAAGACAAACAAGTAATTAAGATTGAAGAAGAATTTCTAGAAACAAAAACAGTCATTTGGAATAGAAAAGAGACTACTTCTAAATTACTCCAAGAAATAATTTCCATTTTAATAACAACACACACTGCACAAGAGATCACTGCCTTTATTAATTCACTACCAGAAGAACTTTCTGTAGAGCTTACGAATATATTACAATTAACCGCTTAAATATTTAACATACACTGCTTTATCCTGAAAGTAGTGTTTTTATTAAAAATATTCCTCAAAACTTATATTATAGCGTAAAATCATTTAACGCTTGGCCGAGCTCAACCATTGTCATCTCAACTGCCGGCTTATTTGTAATAAATGATTTCATAATAACAAAATATAAAAATTAAAACCGAGAAACACTGTTAAAACAGTAGTCCTCGGTTTGATTTTTATTTTTCTTTAATATATTCGCCTTTTTTCACGTTCGGGTTAATATAATTTTCTTTTATTTGTTGAAGTAAGTAGTCAATTAAATTGATAACTTCTTCCAAAACTTCTGGATTATCAATTCTTTTAAGTACATCTTCAATTCTAACTTTAATTTCTTCATCAATTAAAGCTATTACACTTTCAAATTCATCATTTAATTCAATAGCAAACTCTGTCTTTAAATACTTGTTAATTTCATATGTTAAAGTAATTTTATAATCCAATTGATATAAATCAAATTCAATTAAATTTGCTGCTATTTTAAAATTACCCTTTTTAAATTCCTCAAGTTCCACATCATCTACAGGCATTGTCATATCTAGGTTAATAAAACTGTCTTCTTCTAATACAAAAGGATAGTCATCTTGTTTTATTTCTACATAGTTAGAAGGAATTTGCCCATCTCGCTTTAAAGAACCTGCCTTAGTAATCGGTGCAATCAAAATTGTTTTAAAAGGGGTTTCTCTAGTATGTAATACTACTGCTCGGTGAAAGTCTTCGATTACACTAGTTTTCTCTTTAATTTCTGTAGGCCTAGTCGGAAAAATATATGTAATTATTTGACCCTTTTTAAAATTCACTATCATCATTCCATCCATTTTTTATTAATAGTACCATAAAATAGATGAGTTGATTATAAAAAATGTCGAGAAACGTGTCTCGACATTTTTTATTATTTATTTAGTTGCCGACTATATACTCGTTCTACAGATGGTTTTATAAAATCATTATAATATTGTCTTTGATGATCTAAAATTTCAATTGGGAGTGTCTTAGATGTACTTTCCATACCTGAAAACAGAAGGTCATCCCTTTTTTTACTATTGCGAATGTCTTTAAGCGATTTCATTTGGATACGCTCCTTTGTCATGCTCATAGTATTATATTCTCCTCCCTTTAAAATAATTAAACCTTTTTTTCATAATATCATACTTTTGTTTATAGTTGTTCAAATTCGATTATTTTTTCCATTATTATCTATAAATTGCACATTGTAAATTAAACGGTATACTTAAAGTATGTAGAATTAATCTCTACACCTCTTGTCTCCGTAAGTCACAGGAGGATTTTAAATGGTAACTATACAATCATATACATTAAAAAACAAAAAAAACAATATCGATTTAAAATTTATTTAGGGATAGATTCGCGAACCGGAAAAGAAATGTCTACCACTAAATCTGGATTCAAAACGAAAACTGAAGCCAAAGACGCCATCTCAGATATTCGAGCAGAATTACGTAAAGGCACATATAAAAAGGAAACAGCTGAGACGTACTTAGATATCTATAACATTTGGGTTGAACATTACGAAAATACTGTACAAGATAGTACATTTTTAAAAACGGTCCGTATTTTCAATAATCATATTTTGCCTCAAATGAGTGATTATAAAATCGCTAAAATAGATGCTGCCATTTGTCAAAAGCATGTAGATCAATAGGCTAAGAAATTATTGAAGCGTTTCCGTATGGTGAAAAACTATGCTGCCAAGATTTTAACATTTGCTTTGAAGCGAGGATTAATTGATAAGAACCCATTCGATCTAGTAGAAATCCCTATAATCAAACAGAGGATTTCTTTAGAAGACGATGAATTTGAAAACTTTTATACTGGTGAGAAACTTATTGAATTTCTGCAATGCTTTGAAAAAGAAGGTAATCTTAAATATTATGCGTTCTTTCATCTATTAGCACTTTCTGGTATGCGTAAAAATGAAGCATTAGCTCTCACATGGCGAGATATTGATTTTGAGACAAACGATATTAATATTAAAAAAGCTATCGCTAGAGGCAAAGAGGGCTTGTATTTAGGACCAACTAAAAACGGTCTAGCTCGTACTATTAAGCTTGATCAAAAAACAATTTCCCTCTTAAAGCTATGGAAAAAGAACCAAGCTGAATTATATCTAGAAAAAGGTATTTCAACGAATAAGAAATCTCAGTTAGTCTTTTCAAATATCGAAAATGAATTAATCGATCCAAATCAAACATTTAGATGGATTAACAATGTACTAGAAAAATATCAGCTTGAACATATTACAACGCATGGTTTACATCACACACACTGTTGACTACTTTTTGAAGCTGTGGCTACTATTAAGGAGGTTCAGTTCCGATTAGGTCACAAAGACGTAAAAACTACTTTAGAAATCTATGCGCACGTAACTAAAAAGACTAAATCTGAAACAGTTGATAAGTTTGAAGATTATTTAAGTGCCGGAGCTTCTAATTAGCTGCTAGATTACTGCTAGGTTTTTAGCTAGGTTCTAATGATATTCAGTGAAACTCAATGGTTTCATATGTATGGAGACGGCGGGAGTCGAACCAACCGTCTCAGAATGTTATTATATCAACGCTTGCCGGGGCGCTTAGTTTTTTTGACTACGTTTTTGGCTACGTTTAGTAAATAATACATTGAGAGGGGAAGTTTTTTAATATGATATTTTACAACATCTTGTTTCAGTAAATATTTTAGTAACTATTTTCTGAATAATATTTTTCTCTTAAATTTAATGATTGTGTTTGTAAATTATAATTAGAAAACTTGTAGAGCATGTATTTTGTTACATGTTCCTCATGTGTAGATAGAATAATTTGTTTATCACTAAAATCATTTCTTAAAAGCTCTAAAAATGATGAGATATTAATATCATCCATAGTTTGTAACGGATCATCTATTAATAATGTTGATAATCCTTTATTGCCATATACTTTATTTAATGCAAGTGTAAGTGAAAGTGTAATTGCAGATAATTGTCCTGAACTCATAAAATTAGAAACATCGTGATCTTTTTCAGGATGTGTAATAAATCTTATGATTTTCGATTCACTTTCTTTCATAAATATTCCTAAACCTCGCTGATGATTTTGGAGTATCTTACCAGAGTATATGTAAAATACAATCTCTATATCTTTCATTATCTTTTTCCAGTACATTTTAGTTTTGCTGTTATACTCATTAACTAAAATACCTAAATCAGTATAAAGACTATCGTATTTACCCTTATCAATAATTGATTTATCTAATTCAGTTTGTAATTCACTTTTCTTGTTCATAACATCATTATAGTAAGAAGCCTTAATATAATTTATTTTATTATTTATTAATTCCTCATTACAAGATTTAACTGCACTTGAATTATTAGAAAAATATCTTTTAAATATAGAATCATATATCTCAATGTCTTGAAGTGTCAATTCACTGTTAATTACTTGTTTATAATTAGCTTTTAATCTGCTAATCAATTTTTGATATTTACTATCAAGTTCATCCTGCTCTATATAATGATCTCCCTTTTCAATAATCGTATCTAATTCTATATTATTTTCACTTAACCAAGTTTCAAACTCCTTAACCCTTTCTATATTGGTTTGACTTAGAATTAACTGCTTATAATTATTACTACTAATAAGTGAATTATTTTCTATATCGAAATATTCTTCACTACTAGAAATGATATTTATAATCTCTTTTGAATGTAGCTCTTCTAAATTCTTATTGATCTCGTTCGATACATCATCTAATAAACTTTGTAAAAAATCCTTTTTTTGCTCCAATACATCAATTAGATTATCGAATGTTTCCCAATCACTACCACAAAGTGGACAATGTGATTCTATAATTTCTGGATGCATTGAATGGTTTTGTTTAAACTTTTCAACAAAGTTATTTCTAATATTCAATAGTTCTCTTAAACTACTAGATATCTGTGTTGAGCTTTCTTCAGTTTTAATAAGCTCATTTATCTTATCAGTTATTCTTTTATAACTTTCTTCCGAGAGTAATTTAACATCTGATAATTTATTTTCTATAATTTTTTTGAAATCTATTTCTTTCCATTTTGAAATGAATGATGTCTTTTCTAAATCTTTAATGACATTGTATACTTCTACTTGTGATTGATATTGTTTTATTAGATCTTCAATTTTAGAATTCTTTGAGGCAATAATAATAAAATCTTTAATTAAATTAGGGGCTTCTATATAACCTGTTATTAATTTATTTATTTTTTCCGCCTTATAATCATCGAAATTCTTTAAAAACATTTTAATTTTTTCTAATTCTATAAAATACTTTTCCATTTTTATATTATCTTTTATATTTAGATTTTCTAAATCCCATGGTTCTATAACATCTAAATGTGGCAATAACCTAAAATATTCTATATTCCCATTTTCTTTTTCAATATTGAGATTCAAGTTTTGAATTTCTTTTTTTAGTGTATCTATTTTTCCCTTCAACTTAGTTCTCTTAGCATTTACAGTCGTTCTTAAATCGCGATAATATTTCTCTTCACTTTGTTCCTCTTCAGTATTAAATAATGAAGATAACTGTATTAATCTCTCATTTTCATTCATGCTTAATAGAAATTTATTATCTTCTTGTTCAATATAATGGATTAAATTAAATATATTATTTAAATCAATTTCGAACTTTTGAAATATTTCATTATAACTTTTAATTAAAGTTTTGTTTGATAAATCATCCTCAAACGATGAAAGTATATGGGTTTCAAATATATCAAAATTATCCGGTAAGTTTTTTTCAGTATTATAATTAGCTTCTATTCTTTTAGCTAATGTGAATTGTTTTTCTCCTAACTCATTAACAAATTCTACTTTTAATAAACTCTCTTCGGAATTATTGTTTTTTAATAATACTTCATTGTACTTACTCCTAGAATCTGCTTTTTTTATTCTTTTTAGTCGACCAGTTATTATTAGTTCTATTACATCAAATATTGAAGTTTTTCCAAAACCATTCGGCCCGTCTAATACAACTAGATTTTTACTATTTATTTCTAAAGGTTGAGCTAAACTGTTAAAAAGTTTAAAGTTCTTAATATATATTCGATTTATAAAAAAACTCATTTTAACTTCACTCCTTATCTACATATAAATTAATAAGTTCATCTAAATAGTCATCATTTATTTCACTATAATTGAGTTTTAGTTTATCTATTTTCACTTTCAAATCAATTAAATTTCTCTGTTCAAGTGAATCGTTTATCATAGTTCTTAAAGATGTAACCTTTTTATCTTCAACATTCATGCCAATAATTGATATTTTAATAAAAATTGAGGCAATAAGATTATAAATACTATTATCATCTGGATTTTTTTTAAAGATCTCAAATAACTCAATATTATTAATAATTTCTTCCATTACTTTCACTACGCCTTTAGCTTTTATTTCAGCTAAATATGTCTTAAATAAATCATTTACCTCATCATCTGAATATTGAAGTAAATATTTCCTGAAGTAATATGGGTCTTCTTCAAGTTTTAAAACTATGTTGTCTGAAACTCTTCTTGAATTTAAAAGAACTAATAAGGAAGTATTTTTTTCAATGTTGGGATCTTCACCAAAAAACTCTTTTAATAAATAAAAGTAACGAGCTTGATTTTCTAATATTTTTTCTAGCAAATTTTCATCTTCTAAAAATAAGACAAGGTAATAATTTTTTTTCAGAGGATTTTTTGCAAAAATACTTTTATTAAGCAGCTCATCTTGATCATCTACAATTGAAAAGTTTGTATTTTCATAATTAAGTTCTTCAAATATTTTTCCTATTAACCCATTAATATCATTTAGCATTTCTCTCTCTCCTTAAACGACATTCATTTAGATCTATTAGATCTATATTCTTTATTGATAAAATATGATTGTTATGGTTAGGTTGTTCATATTCTTTCATTGCTGTTGTTTTATGTATATAATCGTTCAGTGACTTATTTATATTTCCAGTAATGATATAATCAATTTTATAAAGCTCTTCATAAATCTTATTATTTTCCAAGATATTTATTGCTATTTTGCTTATTGTAGCCTCGATATTAGCATTTATTTGCCTTTGATAAAATAAAGAATCTGTAGGATTAGGCTCTTGCAATGTGTGGACAATTGTCGTAGCTAAATAATGTAAATTATTTATGTTTATCGAAAAATCTTCTTTCACTATGTTCTCATGGAAATCTACCAACGCTTGAAACCATGGATAATTCATAAATTGGGAAGTAACAAGCTCACTAAGATATAAAAAGCTGTCGTTAAAATCTACTTTTACATGAGGATTTATTTTATGACAAAATAACAAGAATTCTTCTTCGCCCAATTCTGTATAAACTTTTTTAATTAGGTCTAAAATTTTATTAAGCCCAACTTCCAGATTATTAAATTCCTTAATTTCATCTTCATGTTGTAAATACAAATATCCATTTCGAATAAACTGCATCTGACTATTATAATATTCATTAAAGTTTTGAATTAGTTTATCTTTCAAATAATACACATAAAGTGATTTTGGTAGTTTATCATATTCTTCATTTAATATATCCTTAATTTTCGTTAAATTTATTTCTTTATCATAATTTTCGATACCATTTTGCCTATTATAATGTCTTATATTTATGTGTTTATCAATAAACCCTAAAAGATTTACATATGCACTTTCTGTATATTTATCTAGCAATCCCTTTTGTTCTAGTTGTTCTTTTTTTCCTGCGAATTCATAATAATCTATAATTTTCTCTTTTACTGTTCCTTCTATTTCTAATAGAGTGCAATATAAATTTTCATTAGCATATTTATACAAAGTAAATTTTTCAAATGCTTGATCTAATAAATCTTTTTCATATATGTAATCATATAATTCTGAAGGGCTCATTTGAGTCAAAGACTCTGAACTTTTTGGTTTTGTATAGCTCGTTAAAACTGTTCTTAGAGTGCTATTATTAGTAATAATACCTTTCTTAGAGTCAATACTTTCAGCAGCGTGTAAATATGCCTTTTCAATTGTTTCATAATCTTCATAAACTGATTTTCCAAGTAATAACCATATAGCATCCTTATATTCACTCAATGATTCAATTCCATATGATTTAACTTGATGAATTTGAATATATTTACCATCCTTCTTTATTGAAAAATCCTCCAAATATTCAAACTCCAAACTATATTGATTAATTAATTCAGTATCCTTAATAGAATTTATTATGTAATCAATTACGGCAATAATAGCTACTTTACCTTGATAGCAAAAACCATTCCAACTATGTGTCGCATCAAATTCAACATTTTTTTCAATAACTTTATTTACCACTACTTCATATACCTCCCGAAATTATTAACAGTATTATCTTACATTTATATTGTAAAGTAATAGAAAATAAATAGTACTACTTAACCAAAAATACCAGGTAAAAAAACTATATTTTTTCACTCACCGCCTGGTCATTCATTTAAGTAAGAGGGGTATCTGCGTTTCATGCCCCACCCCTCTACACATAAGTCGTTATGTATCCATTTGGATATGTAGCGGCTTTTTTTGTTTTACAGCGAAAAGAGGCGTAGTGAGAAGAACGCTGATATTGAAAGGAGGTGAAAGCCATGAACAAAACACTGTTACGTATTTTAATTCGTACCAAGGAGATAAACAAATGGGTTGCTACTAAGCATCTTGTAGAAATACAATTGCAACGTTCGATTCTATTGCATTTAGAAAATCAGGGGGTGTTGTTAGTAAAACGTCATATTGAAGTCCGTTGAAAGAGGCGATTCTCAAAAACCATCTATATATTTAATGAATTCCATTGCAAAGGATTTCAATGTCCCCCTTGAAGTCTTCCTTGACGATTATTACGATGGTGAAGAGGATTTATTTTCATTTGGAATTGATGAAAGAGAAGTCATAGAAATTGATATGGACTTGAATGATGAGGATTCAATATATATCGATGAAATTGAATATAAAGTAAGCAGCGGATCTGTTCCTAGTCGTAGAAGAAATATTCACATCTTAATTAACGAAGAATTCCATACAGGTGAACAGAAGAACTTATACCACCACCAATTAAACTTGAGCGAGAACGACTTGATGACTTTATTAATGAATGTCATACAACAAGCAGAGCTTAATCCATCTACTCTTTCTTATAGTTCATGGGCAAAAGCATTAAAAATTAACCCTCTCAATAAAGCATTTGAGATTACGAATACAAGTATTAGCGAATTACCGAACATAGATGTTGAACTAAAAGTATCAGAGGAATATTAATTTAAGGGGAGCCAGCTATATGAATAATTACGGACAAATTAACGAAGCAAACATAGAAAAGCTTATATCGACGGTAGTAACGAAAACAATCTCGTCATTAAAGGATTCATTCTTGGATAGTGAATGGATGTCCTTAAAAGAAGCGGCAAAATATGCAAATGTTTCTTATAACACGCTGATGAAGTTTCGTCTGATGGGATTAAAAATATCTGAAATTGATGGGGTTAAACGCGTTTCTAAGAAAGAGATTGACCGCTTCTTGGAGGAGCATAGTTTATAGTGTTTTACGAGAGGAATTATCTTACGAATCGATTATACTATCGATAGAGGGTAACTCCTCTCCTTTTATATCTTGCCCACGCAACGATACTAGGAGGAATTTTTATGACAAATAAAAAAGTATCACCGATTACTAGCTATAAAACTAAAAAAGGTGAAAAGAGATACATGTTACCTGTTTATGCTGGTGTTGATCCATTAACAGGTAAACAAAAACGTACAAGAAGATTAGGCTTTAAAACTCGCAAAGAAGCTGAACTAGCATTAGCTCGTATCAAATTAGAAATTGCAAATGGAACATTTCATCAAGAAAGAGCTGAAACGTACCAAGAGGTTTACGACCTATGGGTAACGACTTATGAAAAAAAGGTTGAGGAAAGTACCTTTGTAAAAACGTTGGGTATATTTAAAAATCATATCTTACCCGCAATGGGTTCATACAAGATTGAAAAAATCCATGTTGATATTTGTCAAAAGCACGTCAATGAATGGGCTAAGAAGTTAAAGAATTTCCGTATGGTGAAAGCCTATGCAGCAAAGGTACTTGATTTTGCAATGAAGCGCGGTTACATTCAGCAGAATCCATTCACATTAATAGAAATGCCTAAGTCTCAGAAGAAGCCTTCTCCTTCGGCTGTTGAATCTCAGGAGAACTTCTATACAAAAGAGCAGCTTAATATATTCCTATCTTGTCTTGAGAAGGAAGCAAATTTTAAAGCATATGCATTCTTCCGACTACTTGCCTTTAGTGGTATGCGTAAAGGCTAAGCATTTGCATTAACTTGGAATGATATTAACTTTAAAGCGAATGAAATAAAAATCACGAAAGCTCTTTCTCGTGGTAAGGATAATCGGCTATATGTTAAATCTACAAAGACTGGCGATTCTCGTACAGTTAGTATGGATGAGAAAACGATGGGGATTTTGAAAGAATGGAAGAAACAGCAAAAGCTAGATTATTTAAAGCTTAGGTATAACACGATGCAACCAGGACAATTGGTATTTAGCAATGAAACTAATGATTTAATGCAACCAACGAAATCACGCAAGTGGTTGCTACATGTATTAGAGAGATACAAGCTACCGCCAATTACAACGCATGGTTTACGTCACACACATTGTTCTCTATTATTTGAAGCAGGTGTGACACTCAAAGGAGTGCAAGATCGATTAGGTCATAGCGATGCTCAAACAACGATGAACATCTACGCCCATGTATCACAAAAAGTAAGAGACGGCGCTATCGAGAAGTTTGAAAGCTTTTTAAATATGTAATTCTTTTGACTACGTTTTTGACTACGTTCATATGAAATTGGATGAAAATGAAAAAGTGCCAAAACCCTTATAAATCAAGGATTTTGACACTCATTGAAATCATTTGATTTCCATAAAATGGAGACGGCGGGAGTCGAACCCGCGTCCAGAAGCTCCAATACGCCGGCTTCTACGCGTGTAGTTTGTCTACTTGCGATTCGCGAGTCCTTATGCCGACAAACAGGCGTCCGGATCGCTAACCTGGAAATCTCTTGCTACTGACTCAGGTGGCACCAGTAACCGTATCCCACTAAAGTTGGGCCCGACGTACTGCACATGGGCGATGCAGAGGCCGAGCGCTTACGAGCTTACGCTGCGAAAGCTAAATTTTGTTGTTTGCCAGTTATTATATAACTTCCGTTGATGACGGAGCCGAGACCTCCGACGCGCAACCAGAGCTTGAACCACCCCTGTCGAATCCGTAACGTCCCCGTATAATATCGGTAGCGTATGAAACGCACCTTATTTCCGGGTTACGAGCTAAGTCGTGTACGGGAAGAACAAGTCCATCTTGTTCTATAATGAGTATCGTATGAGTAGATACCCACTGGCAACTTACATAACACATTATAAATCAAGCAACACCAAACTTCAAGCGAATCTCACGCCATTTTCCCTATCGATTGCTGGTGTGAATGCCAAATAATTCACACCCAACCATTCCTACAATAAAAATCAGCCCTACTCCTTACAAAAAAATCACGCATTTTAGCTAAAAAATGAACGTTTTTATGCAAAAAAGAGCCCCGTACGAATAGCTACTATGATAAAAAAGAGAGAAATTTACTAAAAAAGTTACTGGCATGAAGAGCGAAAATAGCGCCCTTTTAGATGAAAAAATGAAAATAATTACGCTTTTTTCGAAAAATGCACCCTGTTTCAAGAGGCTTGATATAAATCTTCATGCTGCAGTGATTCATAAATAACTCTTTATTTTAATCAAAAATAATAATAACGCATAATTTTTTACTAGAAAAAAAATGAACCCCTCTCTGCAAAATCGTCAAAATCTAAAGTTGTCGATTTTCATATACAACTTAATTAACAATAAGTGCCATTTAGGTGAATAGTCCCGATTTAACACTTATTTAAAATTAAGTTGTATCTCAATTTTGCAATTTAGCATAATCGAGGCATCAAAAATGATTGATTTCAATTCAACAGAAGGTAAAATAATTGCTCCTATTTTTAATCAACTAAAATTTTAGGCTCATATTTTTCACATGCTTGCTTCTTTTCTAATGGCAGGCGACCTGCTTGCTCGTTAAAAACTTTTTAGTTCTGCTTCTGTTAAATTGCGGTAGCCCATGTAGTGTAATTGCAGCGTCCCGTTCGCAAATTTTACTACCGCGTAGCTTGGGATGCCTGTTTTTAAGGAGGCTTTCGTTTTTTCTGGCCATTCCGAAAGAGATTTGTTTTTGTATTTATTTAAGTCGAATGTAGCATCTCCTGTCGCATCGTAGTACTCCATCGCATTAAAGGAAGTATCTCGAAATGTTACGAAGTACGTTTGATTCGCTATTTTTTTGGCTGCTGTGACATCGCGCACCACATGATCGCCGTAATGGTCGGTCGGTGGCATATAGAAGACACCCTTTTCATAGTGTAGTAATTCGATTTGGCTCGGCTTCTTTGGTGATGGTAGCCCCAGTGCCGCACCATCTAACTCGATATCATGTAGCTGCTTCATTTTTTTCGCTACTTGTGCCTCGGTGTAGCCCAGGAAGTAATCTAATTTCCCGCCATCTTGCTTCACTTTTCCTCTCCAAATAAGGTCCATAATAATACGTGGATACGTTGTCACGTCTCGCTTATCCATCGATTGATAAAATCTATAGTCTTTCATTCCTTTTTGTATTTTCTTAAAGTCCTTACTGGAAGCATCTTTCCCGTCTAGTAAAACGGTGTTAAATCCTTTTGTTAACGTGAAAAAAACATGACCAATCTGTCCAGAAATATCCGCCGTATCAAATGCGAACGCTTTTTTTCCGGCACTGCTTTTGATCACAAAGGTTTCTTCCCCTTCGTATGCTTTCATTGTTTTTTGGAATGTTTTTAAATCGACTGCTTTCGTGCCTAATCGTTGTTTATTTATTTTCCCGTAGCTTTGATACGATTGTAGCACATGGACAAAGCGCCCATTCTGATACGCATAATACTTGGATTCATCGTAATTTGTACCATTCTGCGTTCGGAAGTGGTTTCTTTTTACATATGTTTCTCCGCTATTTGATTGGATAAAAGAAATACTTACATCTGAGGTAGCCGAAGAATCCAGGTTAATGGCTTCATAGAATAATAACTGCGCTTCATCTGCCTTCTCATTCCCCGCCCAAATTTCAAAAATATAGCTGTCTTGATTGCGGTGGGTCAGTTCTGCATTGGCATAAGGCGATCCTTTCAATAAGACGTACATTTCATTTTGCCCGTCTTGATTTAAATCGATTAAGCCCGCATGCACAAGGCCCAATCCATTATGATAATACGTTGCGTTGTTTGGCATCGTACCGAAATGTTGTGCAATCTGTTCAAGGACCTTGCCTAATTGTTGTTTTCGTGTGATTTGTATTTCTGAGAGAGAAGATGGTTCCTTATGTTGTGCTACTTCCTCGGCATTAACATGTGATACGCCCATTGCTTCGTTTTCTGCACAACCAGCTACACAAAGCATACCGGCTACTAATAATAGTTTTTTCACCATAAAACCTCCTCACATCAATTTTATAACATTTTACCAATATATAACTAAAAGGTAAAACACACGCCCGCAAATGGCATGTGTTTTTATGAAGTGACTTTATCATTCCGAACCCACGAAATAATGACGGCTAGTATTAATATAAAACCGAGGTATCCCATCGTTGAATACAGTTTTCCTACTAATGTTGTAAACCCTACTAAGCTCACTGCAAAGCCGACTAGACCAATGCACATAACAGCTGGCTTAAATAGTTTTCGATGTGGCGAGATCAGCCTGACGGTAAACACATAAAACATCCCAACGGCTGTGCTGTACATCATGCCTAAAAGAATAAAAGACATAAACAAACCGACGATCGGGTGAATTTGCTTAGCCAGTTCTAACGTAGGCATTTCCACATCAGCGACTACATCCATTTTGGCGAATAGCGCTGTGTTGATAAGCAAAATTAAAAAACCGAGCATAATCCCACCGAGAATACCGCCCCGCCCCGCGATTTTTCGGTCTTTTTCTGTACCACCCATCACAATGAGCATCGCTGCACCCGCTGCAATATTATAGGATACATATAACACCGCCCCCATGATCCAGTTGGACGTGGCGGGTGTTTGTTTTTGTGCCATCACATTTAACTCACTAATCGAGTAATCCATTGTGAAAAAAGAATACATTAAAATAATAAAAATAATGCCCATTAAATAAGGTGTCAGTATAGCGACGACTTTAATAATATTGTCGGCATTTAATAGCAGCGTTAAAATGGTTGCTGTTGCCATTAAAATACTGCCGATCCCTGGATTTAGCCCGTACATTTGCTGAAATGTGGAGCCTGAGCCAGCAAACATGACAACCGCGATGCCAAACAAAATCAGTGTAATCATAATGTCTAGCACGGGGCCCATATAACGCCCTCCAATATAATATATGCCTTCTTTATGTGAAGTTGTTTGTAAATCCGAGCCTAATTGCGCTAATGTCATCCCTAAGAAAGCAAACATGACCGTCGCCACAATCGCCCCCATCATTCCCATCAAACCAAAGCCCGTAAAATACTGCATGATTTCTTGTCCTGACGCGAACCCAGCACCGACAATTAGCCCAACAAAAGCACCGCCAATTTGAAAGCTTTTTTTCATCGTACACCTACTTCTTTTTTCTTTATAGCACGATAAACATTGTCCTATTCTATGCCTAATATTTGTTGGACATGAGTCTCTTGTTTTTACTGCATTTACCACATAAAAAGCATTCGGAGTATAAAACTCCAAATGCTTTCTATTTCCTCTATTAAGCTACTTCTCTTTTATCTTTACGAATCCATGCAATAACAACCGCGATAATTAACGCAAAGCCAAGGTAGCCCATTGTTGAGTATACTTTACCAACTAATGTCGTAAAGCCAGCTAAGCTTGCAACAAATCCAGCTAATCCGACAACAACAATCGTCGGCTTAAATACTTTATGGTCTGGCTCTACAAAGCGTACCGTGAACGCATAGAACATCCCTACTGCTGTGTTGTACATCATCCCAAGAAGGGCGATTGCCATTAGGACACCGACTGCTGGGTGAATTTGCTTCGCTAATTCCAGTGTCGGCATATCGACACCCGCTACCACGTCCATTTTAAAGAACATCGCTAAGTTGATTAAAATAATTAATACCCCTAGCATGATCCCACCTAAAATACCACCAACACCTGCTACTTTACGTTCTTTTACCGTACCACCCATTACGATTAAAATAGCGGCACCTGCTGCAATGTTGTACGACACATAAAGCAATGCACCGATCAACCAATTCGAAGCAGCCGCGCTTTGTGCTTGTGCCAGTTCATTTGCCTCTGCGATGGAGATATCCATCGTAAATAAAGAATAGATTAAGATAATGAAAATAACGACCATTAAATACGGCGTAATGACCGCAATTAAATTAATAATATTTTTTACATTTAATAGTAGTGTGAAAATCGTTGCCACTACCATAATAATGCTACCAACCATTGGAGGAATGCCGAACATTTGATTAAATGTAGAGCCTGCCCCTGCAAACATAACGACTGCTACACCGAATAAGAAGAATGTAATCAGGAAGTCTAGCACAAGTCCGATATAACGACCCCCGATATAGTAAATAACCCCTTTATGTGATGTTGTTTGTAGCTTTGAGCCAAGCTGTGCTAATGTCATGCCTAAAAAAGCGAATGCGGCTGTTGCGACTAATGCGCCGACAATCCCCATTAACCCAAAACTCGTAAAGTACTGCATAATTTCTTGACCAGAGGCAAAGCCCGCACCGACAATCAGTCCGACAAAGGCTCCCCCAATTTGTAAACTTTTCTTCATATATTCACCTACTATTTTATTTAACTATCTTTGACTGTTCACTGTAGAATTTTGACTGAGATACGGTAAGGTTTTGCTCGCACCCGGGGGTTTTGACCGGATACAGCGATGTTTTGCTCGGATACCGTAGCTTTTTGACCGTTTAACGCGGACTTTTGCTCGGATACGGCAAGGTTTTGCTCGCACCCGGTTGTTTTAACCGTTTTCCGCGGAGGTTTGTATAATAAAAACACGTATAAATGTTTAAAAATTCTGACAATAAATCCCTCAATATATCCTTAAGCACCGCTTATTCGATGCTTAAGGATTGGGATTATTTATATGTTTTCTTTTCCACTGTGTAAGATTCCACTGTTTCTACATTGACTTTGTAGCCGATGCCTGCTGTTTGAGGTACTTGGATATAGCCGTTTTCTGCCACTACTTCCGGATCAATAATATCTTTTTCCCAATAGCGATTGGAGCTTGCTGTATCACCCGGTAAAATGAAATTCGATAATGTTGTTAACGCGACATTATGTGCTCGTCCAATGCCTGACTCTAGCATGCCGCCGCACCATACCGGTACACCGACAGATTCGCAGTAGTCATGAATTCGCTTCGCCTCTGTTAAACCGCCTACACGACCGATTTTAATATTAATGATTTTCGTTGCGCCTAGCTCCACTGCTTTACGTGCGTCCTCCAGTGAATGAATGCTCTCGTCTAAACAAATGGGTGTGTCTAATTGTTTTTGCAGTGTCGCATGATCGATAATATCATCGGATGCTAATGGTTGCTCGATCATTGTTAAGTTGAACGCATCTAATTGTTTCAGTAGTTCTGCATCGGATAAGCGGTAAGCTGAGTTCGCATCTGCCATAATCGCCACATCCGGGAACTTTTCGCGTAATGTACGCATTACGTCAACATCCCAGCCTGGCTTGATTTTTACTTTAATGCGTTTGTAGCCTTCTTTTACATATTCGTCTACTAATGCGACTAATTCATCAATTGAATTTTGAATGCCAATACTAATACCGACTTCGATTTGCTCTTTTTTCCCGCCAAGTGCAGCGGCTAATGATTGGTTTGTTTGCTGCGCATAAATATCCCAAATCGCGCCTTCAATTGTGGATTTCGCCATATTATTTTTGCGGATTGGCTCAAAAATGTCGCTCACTTCATCTGGATGCGCCATTTCTTTATTTAAAATAAGTGGGATTAAGAAATCCTCTAGCATATGCCAGTTTGTTTTTAATGTTTCTTCATTGTACCAAGGGGAGTGGAAAGCAACGGATTCTCCCCAACCAATTGTGCCGTCCTCATTTTTTGCTTCTAATAGTAAAAAGTCTTTATTTGTAAACGTACCGAAGCTTGTTGTAAACGGTGCTTTTAGTTTCATTTGTAAATGACGAACTGTAATTTCAGTAATTTTCATATCAGTTTCCTCCAAGTGCTAATGTTTCTTTCTTGACGAAAATATAGTCGTTCCATTGCTCATTTTTTTGAATGCGGACAGCGGCATAATTGGCAGCAAACATCGTTTCAAATACGTTGCGTGTGGCAAGACGCCAGTGCATCGCATGTTCTTGACTTGTTGCCTTTAAAGTTTGAAAATCTTTCGGTACAGGCAACGCATAAGCAGGCGCTGTTATATGTTCAAGTGTGGCGCTGTGCAATTTCGGCAACCCTTGCTCGTCTATCACGATTTCACCAAGTGCTTGTGGCTGTTCAATTTGTGGCTCTTGCTGGTGTGTTACGTAATCACTCGTTAAATGCCAATGCACTTCAAAGCGGTCCGATGGGAGACCTTTATTAAACCCGTCCTGCATTTCACCGTAACAATTTTCGATATACGTATCGCAAATGCCGTTGAGCTTTGTTAAGTTTAAATAACCGTTACGCGTTTCTAGTGGATCATACGTCCAAATCATCAGGTCATAGCCTTTGGCAATCGCCATTTCACGCTGGGCAAACTTTAATCGTTCACCAATTTGTTGCGAACGATATGTTTCATCAATCCCTAACATATGTGAGCATAAATAGCTTTTGCCGTCCTTGACTCCTGCAAAGCCGTAGCTAAATCCAATTAATCGCTCATCATCATAGGCACCGACAATGATGCCACCATTTTTGATCGCCGTTAATGTTTGATGTGTTGGAATCGGCGGAATCCCCCAAACGCGTTGTTCCAGTTGTTGAACTTGCTCCATCTCTTCAATTGTTTTTAGCTCTTTTATGAAAATCATCATGTATCGCTTCTTTCTACTTGCTGTAGTGCTAACATTAAAGCCCTACTTATAATTTGAGCGCCTATCGGTAGACGTTGTTCGTTAAATGTCATGTGTGGATGGTGAAGCCCTGGTGCGACACCACATCCTAAACCAAGCATCGTTGTTTTTAGCTGTGGTCTTGTGTATGCATAAAAGTGAAAATCTTCGCCGCCTGGTGTCACAACATCTGGTGCACAATGTGCTTCACCGACTGTTTCAATAATCGCTTGCTTCATGAGTGCTTTTGCTTCATCATCCACCTGTGCTGCTGCGATATGCGCCCCTACATTTGTTGTAATCGTCGCCCCATATAACGTACTAACGGCAGCAACGGCCTTTTCAAAACCAGCCGTTAGCACATCCATTGTGGCATTCGTTTGGGCACGTGCATCAATGCTAAATGTAGCTGTCCCCGGAATAATATTGGTTGATGAACCCCCTGCGTGTAGCTGTGTCATTTTAATGGATGCGGACTCTGTCGGGCTAATCCACATTCGTTTTAGGGCATCAACTAAAGCGGCGGCCACCTCAATGACATTCACCCCTTGTTCAGGTCGAGCGCCATGTGCTTCAACACCTGTAATCGTACCTGTCAAAAGCTTTGCCGCGCCGTGATATAACGCGGGTGCATGCACACCATCTGGAAGCTCTACTAACGGCCTGACATGTGTGCCAAATAAATACTCTAGTGAATCAACGACACCTTTTTCGACTAATGCTTTTGCTCCTTGCGCCTTTTCTTCAGCTGGTTGGAAAATGAGTCGAACAGCTCCAGGCAACGTTTCCTTTTGTTCATTTAATAGCCATGCCACACCAATCGCCATTGTCATATGCCCATCATGACCACATGAGTGATTGGCTTTAAACTCCCCGTCCACTTCCTGCCAAAGTGCATCGATATCTGTACGGAACCCAACTTTCGGTATCCCTTGCCCGATATCTACATAGAGACCGGTCATATCGTCAAATGTATGTGGCGTCAGTCCCATTTCTTTCAGTAGCGACACTACATATGCAGTTGTATTGACTTCTTGCCAGCTTATTTCTGGATTGGCATGTAAATGGGCAAATACGTTTTGCATGCGCTCCGCTAATTGTTGTTCTGTCATCTCGTTCAACTCCATCGATTTGCAATAAAGCTATTTTGAAAATCATCGTATTTTACGCGTTGCTGATTGTAGTACGCGGCATCATGTGACATCATCCCGACAACGAGGGTATTTAAAAACGCCATGAGTGCCGGCATCATATCAATTGTCGATAGCTCGGCTTGCTGTAACACAAACGCTTCATTTGCAAAAGCATGAATAGGTGCGACATTTGTATCGGTAATGGCAATCGCATACACACCACGTTTTCTAAATTCCTCTGTAATGTGGATGGGCTCTTTATAATAGCGATGCAATGAAATCACGATCGCAAGTGCTGTTTCATCGACTTCTTGCACTGTTCGAATGAGTGCATTCGTTTCTGTTGGCACAAGCTTGACATTCGGCCGCAGCATGTTGAGCGTAAATTGAAGCCATTGTGCCGCAAAGCTGGATGCCCCTGCACCGATTAAATAAATAGTTTTTGCTTCATGCATTTTTTTCGTCGTCTCTTGGAATTGTTCTGGTTTTATTTGTTCCGCAATTCTGATAATTTGATAGCTAGTTTGCCTCATCACCTTTTCGCAAAGCTGTTGCTCTTTAAATAGCTCTTCTTTGGATGAAACATAATTGCCTAATGTGCTGTTTGTATTGTGTTCAAATAAATACATCGTCAGTTCTTTTTGTAGTTGCGCATAGCCATTTAACCCAATGGCATAGCAAAAGCGAATAACCGTCGTTTCACTTGTACTCGCTCGCTCTCCTACTTCCGCAGCAGAATGAACCCCAATGTATGTCGGATTATTTAATATAAAATTTGCTACTTTTTGCTGCGACTTCGATAACGAATTAAAATGTTGCTCGATTCTTTCTTTAATCGTTCCCATTTCAGCCAAATGAAGCCACCCCTTTATTTTATACAAATATGAAGTTCATACTTCAAAATCTATTTAGTAATTTAACACGAATCAAAAAGAGGTGCAATAAGTTTTCTGAAATTTCACAGTTATTTGTTTTCTCTCTTTTTTTGGAAAATTAGCATGAAAGCCTTTTAAAATACAAAAAAGCATGAACAAGCTAGCAATTTAGCTCATTCATGCTTTGAAAATAGGTTAGAAATTTTATGGTTCTTCACCATAAACCGCACATTCCGTTACGGGCGGACGCTTTCCGTGGGCTTGGCTTCAATCTCCTCGTCACTCCGTTCCTGCGGGGCTTTCCGCTCAAGCTCATCCCGCAGGAGTTGCCGCCCTTCACTCCATGTGCTTTTATATCAATTTTTAATCAAGAAAGGATTAGGATATTGAATCAATTTTAGATAATGTTTATTTTAAAAATAGTATCTCCCACATTTTATTGCTAAAAGTAGCGACGTAAAAATGCAAAGACCGCAACTAACGATTGCGGTCTTTGAATGCTCTTTCCATTTCGCGTTTTGCTTCTTTTTTACGCATGTCGTCGCGTTTGTCGTAGTCTTTTTTCCCTTTGGCAATACCGATTAACAGCTTGGCATAGCCGTCTTTAATATACATTTTCAGCGGGACAATCGTATAGCCATCACGTTTTACAGCACCGACCAATTCACCGATTTGCTTTTTATGTAATAATAGCTTGCGGTCACGTAATGGTTCATGGTTAAAGCGATTGCCTTGGTCGAACGGCGAAATATGCATATTACAAATCCACGCTTCCCCATTACGAACACGTACATATGAATCCTTTAGCTGTACTTTGCTGGCACGTACAGACTTGATTTCCGTTCCTGTTAGCACCATGCCGGCTTCAATTGTTTCCTCAATAAAATAATCATGACTTGCTTTTTTATTTTGAGCTAATACTTTCCCTTGTCCTTTAGCCATCTTTCACAACTCCTCATTGCAAGATTTTCCTTGCTCGTTACTCCCATTATAACGTAAAAAGTGGCTAGAGACACGTGCGCCCCTAGCCTCTCTTGCTATTTCTTTTTCTTCTTTTTCTTTTTTGCAATGCCTTCATAAAACTTCGGCTTGTCTTTGCCGTCTTTGCGTCGACCGCGCGGATCACGGTCACCGGAAGAAGAACGTTTACCACCACGCTCTTTTTCCCCGCGTCCTTCTTTACCGCCTCGTTTATCACGACGTTCTGAACGCTCTCCGCTTTTCTTTTCATGACGTCCAGCTGTAATGACTTTCGGCGCGACTTTACGCGGGCGACTGCTGTGCGATTCCACCATGCCGACAATTTCAAAATCAACAGATGATTCTTCAATGACTACATTGGCCACACGTATTTTCACTTCATCACCAATACGGAATTGACGACCTGTACGCTCGCCAATCATGACCATCATACGATCTTCAAAGCGGTAGTAGTCATCTGTCATATTGCTAATGTGCACTAAACCTTCTACTGTATTCGGGAGCTCCACGAAAATACCGAAGTTTGTAATCGATGACACCATCCCAACGAACTCTTCGCCGATTTTATCAGACATAAATTGTGCCTTTTTCAGCGCGTCTACATCACGTTCTGCATCGACAGCACGACGTTCACGTTCAGATGTATGGTCAGCAATTTCATCCATAACCGAATTCCAATGGACGACCGTCTCTTTCGATGTATCCCCATTTACTAAATACGTGCGAATTAAGCGATGTACGATTAAGTCTGGATAACGACGAATTGGCGATGTGAAGTGTGTATAATAATCCGTCGATAAACCGAAGTGACCGAGTGATTCCGGATAATATTTTGCTTGTTGCAATGAACGAAGCAGCATCGTCGAAATAACTGGCTCTTCTGGCAGTCCTTCAATGGATTTAATAATTTCTTGTAATGCTTTCGGATGAACAGAGTTACCTGTTCCTTTAATCACTAAGCCGAAATTTGTCACAAACTCGAAGAAACGCTGTAGCTTCTCTGGCTTTGGATCTTCGTGAATACGGTAAATAAACGGCAATTCCATCCAGTGGAAGTGCTCCGCTATCGTTTCATTCGCTGCTAGCATGAACTCTTCGATTAAACGCTCTGCCACTGTACGCTCACGTAGCACAATATCAGTTGGCCAGCCTTCTTCATTGACCAGTACTTTCGATTCTTTAAAGTCAAAGTCAATCGCACCGCGGCTCATCCGCTTATTACGTAAAATGTCCGCAAGCTCTGCCATGTCTCTAAACATTGGCACAAGCTCTTTATAGCGTTCCATCAACTCTGGATTTTCATCTGGCTGTTCTAAAATTTTATACACATCCGAGTACGTCATACGCTCTTTTGTTTTAATGACACTTTGGAAAATCTCATGCTTAATGACTTGCCCTGCACCATCAATGATCATTTCACACGAAAGTGTTAAACGGTCTACTTGTGGGTTAAGTGAACAAATCCCATTAGATAGACGGTGTGGAATCATCGGAATGACACGGTCTGTTAAATAAACAGACGTTGCACGATCATAGGCTTCTTTATCGATGACCGAATCTTGTGTGACATAATAACTCACGTCTGCAATGTGTACGCCGAGCTTATATGTACCGTCTGTATTTTTCGTTACCGTAACAGCATCATCTAAGTCTTTTGCATCTGCACCGTCAATCGTCACGATGACCTCATTACGTAAATCGCGACGCCCAACTAAATCTTGTTCTGTAATTTCGTCTGGCACTTTTGTTGCTGCTTCCACTACTTCTGCAGGGAACTCGGGCGGAATGTCATGCTTGTAAATAATCGATAAAATATCGACACCTGGATCATTTGTATGGCCGAGTATTTTTGTCACAATCCCAGTAGCTGATTTAATATGATCCGGCCAATTTGTCACTTCTACAACGACTTTATGACCATCAACAGCACCAAGCGTATCTTCTTTCGCAACGAAGATATCCATGTTCATTTTCTTGTCGTCTGTTATTACAAAACCAAAACCACGGTTTGCTTGGAATGTGCCAACAAAGGATGTTTTACCGCGCTCGACAATTTTTGTCACGGTTCCTTCACGGCGATCACCCGATGTTTCATTCAACACACGAATTAATACCGTATCCCCATTTAATGCACCATTAATTTCATGTGGTGGAATAAAAATATCATCCATACCCTCTTCATCTGGTGCCACGAAGCCAAAGCCTTTTGCATGTCCAATAAATCGACCACGTAATAAATTCATACGCTCTGGTAAACCATATCGATTAGAACGAGAACGCACAATCAATCCTTGCGCTTCCATTTTTACAAGTGTTTTTACTAATACTTTAAATTCTTCTGCATCTGATAACTCAAAGGCATCCTCGATTTCAGCCACCGTCATCGGCTTATACTGTTCATCCTTCATAAATGTGAGGATGCGTTGCTGTAAATCATCTTTTTGTACCATACTTGTCCCTCCTTCAACGGGCATTCTATATTGTCAACCATTAGACATGCCAATCAAGCTTTTCTAAAAACTGATAAATGTCTTCGTGTAGTTGATCTTTTTCTTTATCCAATGTAATGACATGACCAGATTCATCGTACCATTTTATTTGTTTTATATTAGATTGCGCTTCTTCGTATATATAATGCGCAGATTTCGGGTCAATGATGTTATCATTTGTTGCTTGTACAACAAAAATCGGCGCATATACTAAATCCACTTCCGCGCGCACGCTGGCGACAAGTTGTTGTAAGTCCGGTAACGACGGCATTCCTTGCTGGCGAATTGCCTCTACCTCTGCTTCGATTTCTGTTTCGGTTTTTCCTTCTGACTTTTTATACTGCTCAGCATATAGCAGTACACCTTTAAACATAGTATCTAGTGCGCGCATCGTCATCGGTGCACACATCGTAACAATGCCTTTTACCGGTTTATTGAGTCCCAATTTTAATGAAAAAACGCCACCGAGCGATAATCCCGCAACGGCAATTTCTTCGTAACCTGCTTGTTGTAATTCATGGTAGCCATTTAGGACATCTTGCCACCACTCATCAGGGTGTGACTGAATGAGCTCTTCAGGTGGTACGCCATGTCCCTTATAATGTGGCGCTAAAGAAGTATAACCGCGTTTTTCTAAAAAGCGCCCGAGCATTCGGACATCCGCCGAGCTCCCCGTAAATCCATGCAGCAATAACACCGCGCGCGGTCCTGCCTCAAAGAAGAACGGCATATTTTGTGCCTTTCGCATAACGCTCCTCCATTCTCTCATATTTACTAAATTTTATCATTATAAACAATTCGATATAATCTCTTATATTGTATGCTTTTATCACGATACAACTCGCCCCAAATAGAGCGAGGTGATAGTTTATGTACGCTATTGCAAGCTGATCGTCTCCTTCGCTTGCATTTCGGCTAAAATTAAATGTCTTTTAACGGTTCACTGTAGGATCTTGACTGGGTATGGTAGGATTTTGCTCATGCCGGATTGTTTTGACCGGATGCAGCGACTTTTTGCTCGGATATCTTAGCTTTTTGACCGTTTACCTCAGGTTTTTGCTCGGATACGGTAGTGTTTTGCTCGCACCGGATGGTTTTGACCGGATACAGCGACTTTTTGCTCGGATATCTTAGCTTTTTGACCGTTTACCTCAGGCTTTTGCTCGGGTATGGTAGGATTTTGCTCATGCCGGATTGTTTTGACCGGATGCAGCGACTTTTTGCTCGGATATTTTAGCTTTTTGACCGTTCATCCGGGGGTTTTGCTCGTACCGGGGGTTTTGACCGTTCAATGTCGACAGTTTTAAGATGCTTTATTATATAGTAGATATAAATCAAATAAGGGGGTGTCCGGAAAACTTTCACTTTCCGGACACCCCCATTTACTATGCGTCTATTAAAATTTCGTAATAGCTAGCGTTAAAATAAAGAATAGTACTGATAACACAATTGTCACACGGTGTAACACTAAGTCCATACCACGTGCTTTTTGTTTACCGAAAAGTTGTTCTGCTCCACCAGAGATGGCCCCCGATAAACCAGCGCTTTTACTTGATTGTAATAATACTACTGTAATTAAAGCTAAAGATACGATGATTAATAAAACAGTAATTAACGTATGCAAAACGTCCACCTCTTTCAATTGAAAACATTACAACAAATAACAGTATAACAAAAAGAGAGAAAAGTGACAACTTGCATTCCTTTATTTTACGAAAACTTCCAAATGAATAATAGCATTAATCATCATCATCATCATTGTCCGTATCGTTATCATGATCATTGTTATCTAAAATTCCCTTATCCTCATCGCTATCATCACTGTTATCGCTGCATGCTGTTAAACTAAATGACAATACTAAAATAATGATTACGAGCCATGATGTCCAAAGTTTTTTCATCGTGCTTCCTCCTCTAGTTAGGTGATTTATTTTACTCAAAACTAGTGAAAAAAACACATGATTACTTTGAAAAATTATTATACTGACATTCGCTCACATCCCGCTTTGCTGCTAATGCTAGTGGAATCATCGTTTCAAATAATAAATCCTGATCGTCGAAAATCAGCTTACGTAAATCGATATTGAAGTATTCTTTCATACGTGATTCCGTCATCACTTCTTGTACATTTCCGATGACAGCCTTTTTATTTTTTGCGATCATTAATACTTGATCCGCTAAATAAAAAGCATGATTCGGATAATGCGTATTAATAATACAAGAAATATGATGATTTTGTGCAAGCTTCTTTAATGTTTCTAAAATGACGACTTGCTTTTGAATGTCTAAGTGGGACTCTGGTTCATCTAAAATTAAAATTTCTGGATTAGACACTAATGTACGCGCAATTAAAGCCAGCTGCAGTTCTCCTCCACTTACTTCATTACACGATTTTTTGGCTAAATGCAAGATGCCGACTTCGTCTAATGCTTCGTGCGCCTTCTCATAATCTTGTTTTCTCGGCTTCGATAAAGAGCTAATGTACGGCGCTCGTCCCATCACCACTAAATCTTCAATTGAAAAGCCAAACACCATTTTATGTGCTTGTGGTACGTAACCGATACGCTTCCACATCTCTTTATGTGGCATGTTTTTTAAAGAGACATCATCAATAATTGTCTCACCTTTTTTCCAATCGTTTAAACCTGTAATACATTTTAGAAGTGTTGTTTTTCCGGCACCATTTGGCCCAAGAATCGCCATAATTTTGCCTGATTCCAAAGTAAAATTAATATTCGATTCGTAAATAAACGGCTTTACTTCTTTTTTCTTTTTCGCATAGTAGAAATTGCCTTCACGTACTTCTATTTTCATGACCAGCTACCTCCTGTTTTGCGTAACAAGTACGCAAAGAATGGCGCTCCGACAATGGCTGTTAAAATCGAAAGTGGAATTTCTGCTGGCGTGAGTGTTCGTGCAAGCGTATCAATAATGAGTAAATAAGCAGCACCTAATGCAAGTGACATCGGCAACACACGCTCATTATTACTTCCAACAAACATACGGGCAATATGTGGAATAATTAATCCTACCCAGCCAACAATACCAGCAATCGCAACAGCCGCTGCTGTACAAAGCGTCGCTCCTGCAATGACTGTCCATTTTAAACTAACGACTGAAATACCAAGTGACTTCGCCTCATCATCTGGTAGCGTTAATAAGTTAATACGCCAACGTACGGCAATTAAAATGATGATCCCAACCAAAATGATCGGTCCAGCCGTATATAAATCACGATAAGAAGCCGTTCCTAAACTTCCCATTAACCAATACGTAATGGCAGGAAGCTTCTCCTCTGGGTCTGCCATAAACTTTGTCAATGAAATAAGGGCATTAAATAACGCACTCGTTACAACCCCAGCAAGTACGAGCATAAAAATCGGTAAGTTTTTTCCTACGCCACCAATGACATAGGTAAAACCAATAGCCGCTAAACCAAAAATTAGCGCAAACACTTGCGTTACATAGCCATTACCAAATAATAAGATTCCGATAGATGCACCAAACCCAGCACCCGCAGCAACCCCTAAAATATCTGCACTCACTAATGGATTGGCAAACATTCCTTGGAAGGCAGCGCCGGAAATGGAAAGCCCCGCACCAATTAATAGTGCGAGGATGATACGCGGCAAACGTACTGTCATGACTACGTTATACTCCATTTGCGTCCACGTTTCTTCTATCGGAAAAATATGTGAAGCGAGGATTTTTATAACCGTGCTAAAATCTACTTCAAATCGACCGATGCCAAGCGTGGCAATCGCAATAGCAAGCGGCAACATCCACAACAATATATTTTTCCAGTTTTTCATAAGTAAACCTCTTAATATTTCGCCGCTTCAGATGATGGGTTTAAAATCGAATGAATTTCTTCATCTGTTACGTCATAATCATAGAAATCTTTATAGTACGTACGAATTTCTTCATTCATATCGTAGTCAAATAACTCTGGTTGGTTATGGCTGGCTAACCATTTTAACATTAATGGTGCATCACCACTTGGTGGGAACCAACGATAGATCCCTAATGGAATTTTATACACTTGTTTATTTTGGACCGCTGCTACTTGACTCCAGTCTTGTCCTTCTATTGTATTGTTATAAAGGTCTTCCGGTTGAATTGGTGTAAAGTTTGTAATATAGATGATTTCTGGATTCCAAGAATAAATTTGCTCCATATTTACATCTTTACGACCTTGTACATCCTTTTCAGCTACATCGTTTGCACCTGTCGCATTTAACCATTGATTACCAAAGAATCCTTTACCACTTACTGTGATCGCTTGGTCCGATAACTGGTATAGCATTAATGCATTTGGTTTTTGTTCTGGTGTTAAGTCTTTTATTTTTGCATTAATTTCATCTTGTACTTTCGTTCCTTCTTCTAAGAAGCGATCTGCACGTTCTGTTGTATTAGCAATCTGACCTGTTAGCTCTAACCAGCTATTAAATGTCGCAAGTGGCTCAGCCGCTGCTGCATCAATCGCTTTAATGCCCACTGTTGTGATGCCTGCTGCACGAGCTTGTTCGATTGTTTTTTCATTTGTTGATAGCTCAAAGTAGACATCTGGGCTTAACTTCATTAATTCTTCAATATTTGTTTCGCCATTTTTCACGAAATCTGTTGATGCCTTTAATACATCTGGTGATAATTTCGCCAGCATTGAATTTTCTGCCGCGTTATAAGAATTAGGATGCATCGCCACAATTTCCTTCGTAGAGTTTGTCGCTACGTACCATGTATGGAAGTAAGGTAAAATACCACCTGATACGATAGAATCTACTTGTCCTGGAATTGTTACTTCAGTGCCTGCTTGGTCTTGAATGATTTTTTCTTCGGCTGTCGTTTGTACTTCAGCACCTTTTTCTTCTGTAACCGCTTTTTCTGTTTCTGTTTCTGTTTCTGTTTTATCTGAACATGCCGCTAACGCCATTGCAGAAAGCGCTAACATCGCTACTATTTTTTTGCTTTTATACATGTTATTCTCTCCCTCTTAACCATTTCGTTAATCCGTGTAAAAACGGTTTTGTTTGATCGATAAAGCCAAGGCCAATATGGAAAATTGGGTCTAAGCTTGTAACAACAAGCTCACCTTTGAAGCTCACTTGATCGATATAAAAAATAGATCGTCCTTCATCGTTATCGACTAACGAAAAGGCGCCTGTTGGTGGTTGGAATGTGCCGTGATAATGCCATTTCATATCCTTCAGCGTGACATACTCATATAGCGCATGCATATGATTGCATTCTACTAATGGCAAATCGCCCTGAGGTTTCACCCACCAGCTAAAATTCACTTCTGACTCTTTCCAATCAATCGTTGGAAACCAATGATCGAGTACTTCACCGAAAATAAATAAGCGCTTGCCCTCATTGATGAAACGAATTAGCTTCCCTTGATTGCGCTTTAAATGTGGAATGCTTAAACGCTCTGTTACGATTAACGTATCGTATGTAGATAAATCCGTCTTTTCTAAATCTTGAATATGAATGACATCATCATAAAGTCCTTTATATTCTGACATCTCAAAAAAGCGATTATGAAAGCTACAGCCATTTGTTAATATTGCAATATGGGTCATGCTTGTAGCTCCTTTCGTGTCTTCGCTTCAGCACGTATGACATCTATAATTTGCGTCGCTAAACGATTCGCACTCGACTCCTCATCTCGGTATACTTGATATAAGTCTGTCCCTGCGCCAACAATGAGCACACCATTTGTCGAATGGCGGTCTACATATATAATGGGCGCACCTAACCCGTCCTTTACGATCACTGTCGCCCCCTGTGGCACTTCCTTAAAATACCCTCGTGTGAAAAAGCCCTTTACACCTTGGCGATAATTTAAATCATACGGATCAATTCCTTCAAACATCGGATAAACTGGATCCGTTAACATAATTTCCCGATCTTTAATGGCGGTTGGCGAACGATGCCAAATCGGTGCATTTGGTAAGTAGCTTTTCGACATTTCCACTAGCGAAAAAATGACGCCCCCTGCCTCTAAATAATCTTCCAATACCGAACGATGTGTCATCATAAAATCTTCATCGACATAATTCGTCACAATTAAGCCCACAAAAGCAGATAAATCCGTGTGCGGTAAATCGTACATATCGATAAACACAAGTCCACGGTTTCGATCTGATTGTCTTAACCTGACAAATTGAATATCCAAACCGATATATCCAATAAACTCCACTTCCTTGCCCCTTTCATCAGATTGTCACAAACTGATTGTTTAAATTTAATACTGGGTAGAGTATAATTGAAAATGATTTTCATTGTCAATATAATTCGACAAATAATTGATAATGGTTTTCATTTCGTAAAAAAAAGCTCACAAAAGGAGAAATATTATGCCGGAGATTAAAATCGTAAAGTTGGACGGCGGTCATGCATTTGGAAAAGAGGGGCGCGCAATGGCGGCTTCGAATGAGCCAATGGACCATGTTACAAATCTAGATCAATATGAGTTAGCAATCGCAGATTTATCTGCTTTTAACGTATTAGTTGTAACGGACTTTATCGACCAAGAATATTTATTTGAACAGAAAGAAATCATTGAGCAATTTTTAAATGAAGGGAAAATCGTCGTCGCTTGTACACATATTTTCCGACGTTGGCTACCAGGGGTTAACCCATTTATGCCTAAGATGATTTATAAACATTCCGATTATGAAATGAAAGTAGTAAAAGAAGATTCCTTTTTCCGTGGGGTTGATATGACGGAGCTTGCGTACCGTAAAGGCGTTTCTGGCTTCTATTCGCGCGGCTACCACCCATTAACGAATAACGATGCTGAAGTATTGCTTGCCTTTTTAGATGGCACGCCCATTACATATATTGATCGTTCCACAACAAACGGCACGATTGTGGCACACGCAGCACGTGATTTACTGTCCTATGCAACAGGGGACAACTCCACACAATTAATCACGAAGCAATTTATGGAGTGGCTTGGAGAAGAGATAAACCGTTTAGCGGGAGGGAAACAAGCATGAGAAAAATAGCAACTTTATATAGCGGACATGCACCACATTTCCGTACATTCCACGAACCAAAAATCAATCAATATTTAGAGAAAATCATCTATTTGCCACGCTTTCAAGAAAGTGATTTAGCGGATATTGATGTATTAATTGTTCCTTCACAGCTACACAATCAATTATTACTTGACGCATCCCCTGCCATTGTTCGGTTTGCTGATCGTGGTGGAATTGTCGTGGCATTTGGTCCACAGCCTTGGGAATGGATACCAAATCAAGAATGGGAGTCACGTCCAACAAACTTCTGGTGGTGGCTTGAACCAGGAGCGGATAGCGGCTTACGCTTAGTCGCATCAGACTATTCATTATTCCGCGATAAACATTTAACGCTTCAAGCTTGCACATGGCATCAACACGGTGTTTTCCATTTACAAGAAGGGATGCAATCGTTAATTGATATGAAGGATGGCGGCTCTTTAATGTATGTCGACAAGGTAAGCTCAAAAGGGACTTGGATTGTCACAACGCTTGATCCAGATTTCCATTTCGGCTCTTATTTCATGCCAGCAACAGAGCATTTCTTAATGGGGTTCATTCCTTGGTTGGCTTCTGGGGAAATTTAGTCTATAAAAAAGCATCGGGCAAATCACATGCCCGATGCTTCTTCATTTTCCATTAATTTTTTCACTTCTATATAATAAAGCTGCATGCCGTCTTTTTCATGAATGTTAAAGCGGTAGCCGCTATAATCGATAAAGCTCTCTTCATCCAACTCCATATCATTCGTGAAATACCAGCCACCAATCGTCTCGACATCTGGGTATTCTTCATCTAATGTCAAATCAAGCAACTGATCGATTTCATACAATAAAATTTTCGAATCAATAATGTAGTGTTCCTCTGAAAGCTTTCGAACAGGAGGCTCCTCATCTTCATCAAATTCATCACGAATTTCACCGACAAGCTCTTCTAAAATATCTTCAACGGTTACGAGCCCACTCGTTCCACCGTATTCATCAAGTAAAATCGCCATATGGCTACGCTCTTTTTGCATTCTTTGTAGCAGTTTATGAATCGGTGTTGACTCAACTGTTTTAATCACGGGATTTAAAAAGTTCATCGCCGTAAAGGTTTCTGCTAAAATTTGATCACTCATGCCTTGTGTTAAAAAATCTTTAATATTTAAAAAACCAATAATATTGTCGCGGTCTCCTTCATAAATCGGATAGCGAGTATAGCGCTCTTCTGAAATTTGGGTTAATACCTCTTCAAAAGTGGCATTCACCTCGAAGCCTACAATTTCTGTACGGGGTACCATAATTTCGCGCGCAATCTTATCATCAAAATCAAACACATTATTAACAAAATTCAGCTCATTCCCATTGATTTCACCTGACTTATAGCTTTCCGTCAGCAGTAATCGCAGTTCCTCTTCTGTATGGGATAATTCATGTTCACTTGCCGGTTTCATGCCAAATAATCTTAATAAAACGCGTGCTGAACCATTTAGTAACCAAATAAATGGGTACATCATTTTATAGAAAACTTGAATGGGCTTTGAAAAGGCTAATGTGACAGCCTCTGCCTTTTGAATAGCAATCGTTTTTGGGGCAAGCTCCCCCACGACAACATGCAAAAATGTAGCAATCGCAAATGCGGCAGCAATTGTAAACCAATGCACGTAACTTGTACTTAACCCGAGCCATGCAAAAAATGGGTGTAACATGAATTCGAATGTCGATTCACCGACCATCCCAATTCCTAAAGCGGTTACCGTAATCCCGAGCTGACATGCCGATAAATATTCATCGAGATGCATTGTCACACGCTTTGCTGCAAGTGCATTCCCTTGCCCTTCTGCAATGAGCTGGTCAATCCGTGACTGCCTTACCTTGACAATCGCAAATTCAGTTGCCACAAAAAAGGCCGTTAGTGCTAATAAACCTGTAAAAACCGTTAATTTCAGTATGGTCAACCAGTCGTCTTACTTATAAAAGTAAGACTTCACCTCCTAAAATAGGATATTATATACTCTTATTTTTACTTCCTATTTACACTATGGTATTTAATATTATTCAAATAAATTGTAACATACATACTACAAAGAAAGCGATTTCATCTTATTTGTATGCAAAATTTTCAAAAAGGTTTTAACATATAGCACAGTTGGGTGCATCTCTGTTGCTGATGAGCAATGCATTCACACATTTAACCTTTCGTACATTCTTAAGATTAACAAAACCTCTTTTGAATAGGAAAGAAGCCTACGATTCGCATCATATCGTAGGCTTCTCTTCGGTTATTGTTCACGAACATTTTTTATAAAGAATGATAGTATAAGTGCAATGACGGCAATGACTAAACCGAATGTAATGGAATTTTGTAATCCATCACTCATCCCTTGCACCGGGTCTGCTGCACCACTGGCTGTAATCGATAAAATCGTGACGGCTACCGCTGTACCAACAGCACCAGATACTTGCTGTAACGTATTCATAATCGCTGTGCCATCTGGATAAAGTTCACGTGGTAGCTCGTTTAATCCATTTGTTTGCGCTGGCATCATCACAAGCGAAATCCCAATAAACATGGCGATATGTAACGCAACAATGAAAAATGGCGATGTTGTAGCGTCAATACCACGTAAGAAAAACAAGCTAATCATTACAATGACTAATCCACTCGGTACCATTTTAGTCGGTCCAAATTTATCAAATAGATTGCCTGCCACAACAGCCATAAATGCATTAATAATTCCACCTGGCAGTAAAACAAGCCCTGCCAAAACAGGTGCTAGCAACAATACATTTTGTAAATAAATCGGTAAAATGACCATTGTCGATAAAATGGCCATCATACAAACCATTAAAATCGTTAATGCAATGACGTACATCGGATATTTGAATACACGTAAATTTAACATAGGTCGTTCCATTTTCAATTGACGGACACCAAATAAAATCAGTGCCACCACACCGACACCAATGCTAATCATTACTTCTGGCATTAAAAATGTCCCCAGCTCTCCTGAAATACTGAAGCCGTACACAACGCCGCCAAATCCAATCGTCGATAAAATAAACGACCATATGTCTAGCTTCCCTGGTTGTACTTCACTCACATTCCGTACAAAGCGCAGACCGACTAATAAAGCTAACACTAAAAACGGTAGTGCTATCCAAAAAATCCAATGCCATGTTAAACGATCTAACACAACGCCTGCAATGGTCGGACCGATCGCTGGTGCAAAAATAATAACAAGACCAATTTTCCCCATCGCAGCACCGCGTTTATTAATTGGGTATACGAGTAAAATCACATTCATCATAAGCGGTAAAATGATAGCTGCACCAATCGCTTGCACGATACGTCCCATGAAAAGGATAGTAAATGCTGGGGCAATGGCTGAAATAAGCGTGCCACTAATGGAGAAAATAAGCGAGGCTGCAAATAGTTGGCGCGTCGTAAAACGCTGCATTAAAAACGCGGATACGGGCACTAAAATACCAAGTGTTAATAAATAACCGGTTGTTAACCACTGAATTGTAGAGGTTTCTTCCCCGAAATCTTTTCCAAGTTGGACAAACGCCATATTTAATGCCGTTTCATTGAATAATCCAATAAATGCAGCAATTAAAAATGCCGATATAATTTTATTTCTTTGTTCGTATAGCTCTTCCATTGTACTTCCTTTCTTCCTCATAATGAGCAAAAATACATCCTAAAAATAACCGGTAAATAGTAAAAGATATTAAAATAAAGCATAATCATAGCCTCCGCGCTTTGCCACAGCCTACACAGGAGCTAAAACAGGCGCGGCCTGTTTGGATCTCCTGTTCCGGCTCCTGTGGCTATGGCGCGCTACGGCAAAAGTGAATACTCCTTAATATTCTAAAAAAGTATTTACCTTCGCTAAAAGAAATCATTTTCTTTCCGTTTGCACTTATAATCGCCCAGCTTCTACCGTAATGAATGAGAATCTTTCATTATTTTGAGCAACCAATTATTGTATTCAACAATAGTTGGTTGTAGCGCAGGCGCGAGCGTGTAGCTGACGGCATGCGCCTTTCGCTACAGAGCAAAGCTTCCTACGGGAAAAGTGAGACAATCAAGACCCCGCAGGAGCGAAGCATGAGCGACGAGGAGGCTTGATCTCGCCCGTGGAAAGCGAGTGCCGGAGCGGAAAGCAACGGTTACTCAAATGACAATATACATTCACAAATTTACTCATTATAAGTTCCTTACAAATTCTATTACTCAACTTAACAAACTTTGTGACATTTGCATAGTTTTTTTACACGACTTGCCAAAAGCAAAACAATTATTCTACGATGATAGAAAAAGCTTTGGATGGTGAGTGTATTGAAACAGCGTATTTTAATTATAGAAGATGAGCCTCAAATCGCACGTGTACTACAATTAGAGCTGGAATTTGAGGGCTATGAAACGAAAATGGCACATACAGGAACCGAGGGGCTAATCGCTTATCGGGAAGAATCCTGGGATTTAGTCTTATTGGACATTATGCTCCCCGAAATGAACGGACTGGATGTGTTAAAACGAATTCGAAAAGATCCGCGTATGACACCTGTTATTTTATTAACCGCTAAAAACGATGTGAAAGATAAAGTCGAAGGACTTGATCTCGGGGCAAATGATTATGTGACGAAACCTTTTGAATTTGATGAATTACTTGCACGCATTCGTGTAGCACTTCGATTTTCACAAATGGTTGCCCCAAGTTCAAATGAATTGAAATATGCAGACCTTATTGTCGATGAAGCGACACGCGAAGTCAAACGGGCTGATAGTAATATAGACTTAACACCACGTGAATATGATCTACTCCTACACTTTATGCGCCACCCAAGAAGTGTACAATCGCGCGAACAGTTGCTCAATGCGGTATGGGGCTTTGATTATTACGGTGATACAAATGTCGTAGATGTGTATATTCGGTACCTCCGTCAAAAAATCGATTCACTGGGCACCCCTCTTTTTCATACTGTACGCGGTGTTGGCTATGTCATGAAGGAGTCATAAAATGAAACTAAATACAAAGGTAAATATTTTATCGACACTGTTAACGTTAATTATTTTAATTAGTAGCTATACGGGCATTTATTTTTTATTTAAAAATTTGGCATACGATACAGAATATACACAACTACAAAATCGGGCAGATGAACTCGTGGCAGCTGTGAGTAGTCTGGAATCAGTCGAAAATATCGACTCATTACTTCAGGCATATATCCCGCCAAATGGATCGTTACGTGTAGTGAATGAGCAAGATAAACCGCTATTTTATATGCACACACTAGCTAGCCCTGAACGAATTCCATATACAATTGAGAAGAATACCAATTTTACTGTTTCTCTGTGGAATCAAACGCCTGTCATGGCGATGGCATACCCGCTCATTTGGCCTGACCACACCGTTGTAACAGTAGAGCTCGTTCAGCCGCTCCATGATATTGCAAAAAATATGGAACTGTTAAAGTGGATTTTAATTTTGATGACGCTTGCTGCGATGGTGCCTATTTATTTAGCGAGTGTTGTCCTTGTGCGCATCATCGTTCGTCCTATTCAAAGTCTGACGACAACGATGCAAAAAAACATTGAAACGTCTCGCTACGAACAAATTACATTACAAAATCGTAATCGG
This sequence comes from Lysinibacillus sp. RU7, assembly GCF_057837305.1. NCBI lineage: Bacteria > Bacillati > Bacillota > Bacilli > Caryophanales > Bacillaceae > Lysinibacillus > Lysinibacillus sp. RU7. Next base: position 207,231 of record NZ_JBYQFK010000003.1, read on the forward strand.
GACGAAATCGCGGAAATGACACAAACCTATAATAAATTCATGCATCAAGTAGAAACTAACTATACGAAACAACAGCAATTTATCGGGAATGCATCCCATGAGCTAAAAACCCCCTTAACGGTCATTGAAAGCTATGCAAAACTGTTGGAGCGTCGCGGATTTTCCAATGAATCCGTAAACAAGGAGGCACTTGAAGCCATTTTAAAAGAAACGAGTAATATGAAGCAGCTGATGGAACAAATGCTTCAGCTTGCAAAGGCGAGTGAACAACCAAAAGTGGAATGGGCAACTGTTGACATTCAATCACTTCTTACAGATATTTCCCAAAGTATGAAGCAAGCATATGGCACGGACATAAGCATTTCTGGGGAAAACATCACGGTTGTATCTGATGAAGCTAAATTAAAACAGCTATTATTTATTTTTCTAGACAACGCACGAAAGTATAGTGAAAAAACAATTGATGTACACATAGTAAGTGAAGATTTAGTAAAAATTTGCGTTACCGACTACGGTGTCGGTATTCCTGAAGAAGACATTCCCCATCTATTTGATCGGTTTTATCGTGTCGATAAAGCGCGAAACAGGAAAACAGGCGGCACTGGTCTCGGTTTAGCTATTGCTAAACAACTTGCTGATTTGCTAAAAATCGACATGGCGTTTACTAGTAAGGTCGGAGTGGGCACAACAGTGACATTATCGTTTACGAAACGAGGCACAAGTGATGAAAAATAAGTTGAAAATTCTCCTGATTAGCTGTGGGGCCGTGTTACTTGGACTATTACTCATCAATGCCCTCCACCATTTGACAGAAGACACTACGCTGTCTGAAAAGCAAATTGTTTCGCGAGTAGAAGCGCTATATGGCGGGGAGATTGAGCATGTCATCAAAAAAGGACCGCAATATATGATTACTTTTTCTACAGAAAAAGGGACTTATGAAGTCGCAGTGGATGAAGTAAACGGGCGTTTTTCAAATTTAACATTCATTTATGAAAAACCAACTATAGTAGAAAATGAAACATCTTCACATGTAAAGGATGAAGAAACTCCTGTGGACAAACCAAATACACCAAGCGAGACAGATGGGCAAACAAGTCCACCAGTGGAGCAGCCAAGTTCACCTCCACCGCAAGAAAACCCCATTATATTAACAGAGCAACAAGCGATCGCCATCGTGCAAAAACAATTTTCTGGTGAAATCGAAGACGTAGATTATGAAAAGACAGCAGACGGGGGTTATTATGCAATTGAAGTCGATACGGAAACGGAGGAAATAAAAATAAGAATACATGCCATTACCGGAAAAATTGTATCTGTTTTATTTGACGACTAATTTTCTCATGAAATTCTAATCTTTCTCACAGACTGTTTTCATGTTCACTTCTTACAATAACCTTAACAATAAATGAAGGAGTGACAAAATATGAAAAAGGCAATTATTATCCCAACCGTATTTTTAGGCATTCTAGGTGGCTATGCCCTTGCCCAAACAGAAATTTTCAGTTCAGCAGAAAACGTAACAAAGATTACAGCAGCACAAGCAAAAGAATTAGCGTTAAAAGAGTTTAATGGAAAAATTATTGAATTTGAATATGACCATGATGATTTAGTACCACACTATGATTTTGAAATTGTTGGGACAACAGAAAAGGTCGATATAGAAGTCGATGCCATGACAGGAACTGCTACTATTACAGAACGTGAAACACTCAAAAAAGCAAATCCATCAAAAGCACCGAAGATTACGGAAACACAAGCAAAAGAATTAGCGTTAAAAGAGTTTAATGGAAAAATTATTGAATTTGAATACGACGATGATGATGCAGTACCACATTATGATCTTGAAATTGCTGGGACAACAGAAAAGGTGGATGTAGAAGTCGATGCAACGACAGGAGCTGTTACCATTACAGAACGTAAATCAATCAAAAAAGGAAACTCATCACAAACAACACAGGCACCTAACAAGCAAACTACTCAGTCACAACAAGTAGCGCAAACGACGACAAATAACACAACGACTGCTCCACAAGCAAGTAATACCATTACAAAAGCACAAGCGATTGCGATTGCTCAGCAAAGAATCGCCGGTACAGTCACAAAAGTAGAATTTGATGATGATGATTTGGAATATGAAATCGATATTAAAAATGGACAAATAGAATATGAATTCAAAATTCATGCGAAAACAGGTGCTATTTTAGCATATGAAGAAGATCACGACGACGATTTAGATGACTAATTTTTTCCAACGATGAAGGATTTTTTACCTTCATCGTCTTTTTATTTTTAGTTATTAATACATACATTCGCCAAAATACAGGAAAGTATTGTAAAATTTTTTATTTTATCACAAAAACAATGTTCAAACTTCACATCCTTTATTTATCAGACTATTCTGTCAAAAAACACATTTTTTATATTATCCTCAAATATTTTCTGTAATAAATACATTTTATTCTGCTTTACAACGTAATTTTCTTATTTTATATTATAGAAAGAAAATTTAAATAATTCCAAATTATTAATAAATAGGAGTGAGGATGATGGTTTACTTTTTTATGTTATTAACAATTGCCTGTTTAACATACGCACTTGTAAAAAAGAGATTCATATTTTTGACAGTTCCAGTAGCAGCCATGATGCTTTATATGGTTGTTAAAGTTGTTATGGTTCCTCTTCCATTAGGAGAAACATTAAAGTTTATTTTCGGTTTACGTTAATGTCCGCATATTGTAGCGTTACTCTTTTTCTCAATAATTTTCTTTGTTCACACAAAGATGATTATATACTCCACGTATTGAAAGGGGGATCGTTTTTTAAAAGTCATATTCTAGTTATCTTGCAATTTTTAAAGGGGTAAATGTTTAATCAGGGGAAATATTCAAAAGGGGTGATTTTCATGAGAAAGATTGAAAAACGTAAGGCTGATGCTTACTTCCGCGAAAAAAATACGTATATGGTTATTTTCTTTATCATTTGGTTTGTTGTATCGTTTGGTACTGCTTCATTTGCAGACTCCCTCACAGATATTCAAATCTTCGGGTTCCCGTTCCATTACTTCATGGGGGCAATTGGTGCACTAGCAACCTTCATTATCTTACTATTTGCAAATGCCATTGTTGGAGATATGATCGACAAAAAATATGGCATTGATGACAAGAGAAATGAAGAAATTAGTGCTGGAAAGGTGCTAGATCACTAATAACACTCATTTTATGAAAACGAAATATAAGGAGGGGGAATAGTATGGATAGCCAATTTTTAGTATCATTAGTTATTATTTTAATTACATTTGCTATTTATATTGGGATTGCTGTTGCAAATACAGCAAAGCAAACTTCAGACTTTTACGTTGCAGGTCGTGGGATACCACCAATCTTTAATGGGATGGCCATCGGTGCTGACTGGATGAGTGCGGCATCCTTTATCGGTATGGCCGGTACAATCATGTTATTAGGTTATGATGGGTTAGGCTATATCATGGGTTGGACAGGTGGTTACTTATTCTTAGCCATCTTACTTGCTCCACAATTACGTAAATTCGGTCGCTTTACAGTACCGGAGTTCATCGGTGACCGTTTTAACAGTAAAACGGCATTAGTCATTGCGGCTATCTGTACAATTATTATTAGTTTTACTTACTCAATCGGACAATTATCTGGTTCAGGGGTAGTAATTGGGCGTTTATTTGAAATTGATGCACGCATTGGAACAATGATTGGGGTAGTATTAATTGCACTTTATTCTGCATTTGGTGGAATGAAAGGAATTACATGGACACAAGTAGCGCAATATATAATTTTAATTATCGCTTACTTAGTACCAGTAATTTTCATGTCTTTCCAATTAACAGGCAACCCAATTCCTTGGATTTCATATGGTGAAATCGTTACAAAAATGGGTGAATTAGATCGCGATCTTGGCATATCTGAATACTTTGCACCGTTTACAAATGCCTCTAAATGGCAATTCTTAGCACTTATGTTTACATTAATGTGTGGTACTGCAGGTCTTCCTCACGTTATCGTCCGTTTCTACACAGTATCAACGATGAAAGCTGCTCGTTGGTCAGGTGCTTGGGCATTAATCTTTATCGGATTATTATACTTCAGTGCACCAGCATACGCTGCATTTGCTCGCTTCATTCTGATGACAGAAGTTGCTGGTAGCCAAATTTCAAATTTACCTGGTTGGACACAGTCTTGGGTAGACACAGGAAAATTACAAGTTGCTGATAACAGCGGTGACGGTATTTTACAATGGAACGAGCTTGTGATTGCCAATGATATTGTCGTAATGGCTACGCCAGAAATTGCAAACTTAGGCATGTTTGTTATCGGGTTAGTAGCAGCTGGTGCGATGGCTGCCGCTCTTTCTACAGCCGGTGGTTTAATGATTTCGATTTCTTCATCATTTGCACATGACATTTACTACCGTGTATTCAATCCACAAGCGAGTGAGCGTAAACGTTTATTCGTTGGTCGTATGTCGATTGTCGTTGCAACACTTTTAGCTGGTATTATTGCACTTAACCCACCTGGGGCAATTACACAAATCGTCGCATGGGCATTCGCGATTGCAACAGGTACGTTCTTCCCAGCATTAGTATTAGGTGTATGGTGGAAACGTGCCAACGCACAAGGGACAATTGCTGGTATTTTAGTCGGTTTAGGTGTAACACTTACGTACATCTTTGCTGCTAAATATGGTGGATTCACAATTTTAGGTATTATCGATACGGGAGCAGGTGTATTCGGTGCTACTGCTGCATTCCTTACAAATATCATCGTATCGCTAGCAACGCCAGCTCCATCAAAAGAGCTACAAGACGAAGTTATCAACCTTCGTTACCCAGAACAAATGGTTTACAAAGATGGAGAAGTATACTTGAATGATGGTTCAACAAAATAAGCTATAAGTAATGAGAGGGATATTTAGAAAGCTAATGCTTTCCAAATATCCCTCTTCTTTTTAAGATGCTACAACAAATTTCGGAAGCGGATCATTAAATGTTTGCCAGTCTTGTTTCATTTCCTCATCGGTTAATAAACATGCGTCAAGTTCACGTTCAATGTCTTCACGTACCATATCCATCCCAATTAGTACAAGCTCCGTCATACGATCGCCGAACTGTTCATCCCATTTTTCTTGCATCGCTGGATCTTCTCGTAAAATCTGCTCCCGCTCATGTACAGGTAAATCAGCGACCCAATGACCTGCCGCTTGAAATTGCAGCGATACCCCAGCTTGTGATAATAATCCAACAAATTCACGCCCTGCTAACCAGAAAAAACCTTTCGCACGAACAATTTCTTCCGGGAATTGTTCCAACCATTCATACCATCGTTCTGGATGGAATGGACGACGTCTTCGATAAACAAATGAAGAAATACCGTACTCCTCCGTTTCAGGTGTATGCTCTTCATTCAGCTCTTTTATCCACCCTGCCCCTTGACTCACTTTTTCAAAATCGAAAAGCTTGCGGTCTAGCAATGTAGCAAGTGGGATTTCCCCTTTTTCTGCCGTATGAATTTCTGCACTTGGATTTAATTGGTGAAGAATCGCTTTAAAAGCTTCTAAATATTCCGTTGTGACAAGGTCTGGCTTCGTAATGACTAAAATATCCGCAAATTCAATTTGTTCAATTAATAAATCCGATACGTCACGTTGATCGTAAATATCATCTGTTTGCTGGCGTTCTAGTAATGTTTCACCACTTTCGTAATCTTGCCAAAAGCGCGCTGCATCCACAACGGTAATCATCGCATCCAGTGTGCAATGTTTTGTTAAATCAATGCCCAGCTCTTCATCGATATATGTAAAGGTTTGCGCTACGGGAATCGGTTCGGCAATACCTGTAGATTCAATCACAAGTCCGTCAATATTCCCTTGTGCGACAAGCTTTTCTACTTCAATCATTAAATCTTCACGTAATGTACAACAAATACAGCCGTTCGTTAACTCGACTAATTTTTCTTCTGTTCGTGAAAACCCACCATCTTGAATCAGCTGTGAATCAATATTGACTTCACTCATATCATTGACGATGACAGCTAACCGTCTGCCTTCTCGATTTGCTAATAGTTGGTTTAAAATGGTTGTTTTCCCTGCGCCTAAATAGCCGCTTAACACGGTTACTGGAATTTTTTTCACTTGTTACCCTCTCCTTAATAGTAATAATTACTGTTTATATAATTTATCATCCGGGAAGATGAAAGTAAAGAGTAATGATTACTTTTTATAAGTGTATTGAATCTTCTGTATTTTGATTATATGATAGATTCGGGAGGTGATTTATGCTCATTCTCGAACGACAGAAATCTTCACAGCTATTGTATTATCAAGCATTGCTCCGCAGGATATACAGGCATGATGTAGAATACGAAGATTTCCATAAACAATTGCTATCTCTTGAAGCAGGTCATAACGGAGAACAACGTACAGATCGCGAATTCATTGATATTGCACTGACTCACCTCCATACCCTTCTATACAATCTTGAACTATTAAATGCTCAAGGTACTTCACATCAGATCGATTCCATCCTTGTCACACCTAATTTTTTACTGATTCTCGAAATTAAAAATATGAATGGCACTCTGTTTTATAATGCTGCTCACCATGAGTTTGGTCGCATCCGTCACAATGGACAAGTAGATATTTTTTCAGATCCATTTGCTCAAAGTCATCGACATCAAACCGTACTAGAGCGATTGCTTTATCAATGCTTCCCGTTATGTACGTAGTCGTTGTGGCCAATTCGAATGTACGCTTCGACCACTCATTACAGCACTACCCTATTTTGCAGTTGAGTGGGCTTCGATTATATATCGAGCGATTATTTGAGCAGTATTCTACCGAATATGTAAATACGACAGAGCTCGAAAAACTTTCTACGTACTTGTTAAACACATTACATCGTCCCGCCGTCAAACGTTTTGTAGCACCTGAACGCCTTCGAAAGGGTATCCTTTGTGCAAAATGCCAATTTACAGAGGTCATGATTTACGTAAATCGCACATGGTACTGTCCAAAATGCGGGGAACGAAATAAAAAAGCAGTCCACCAAGCATTGCATGATTATCGATTATTAATAAATGAGCGAATTACAAATAAGGAATTCCGGGATTTCGTAGGTATTGAGTCCATGCAAGTCGCTTCGAAAATTTTGTCTCGCTTAGGATATGAAAAAATCGGAGATAAAAGAGGAAGAGTTTATATCATTCCGGAAGATTGTCTATAAACGGGGGTAGTTTGTCTATTAACCGGGTGAGTTTGTCTATTATCGCAGCAGATTTGGCTATTAACCCGGTCAGTTTGTCTATTATCACAGCAGGTTTGTCTATTAACCCATACAAAAACCGGGTACCCGCACAAAACGGGTACCCGGTCAAATATTATTTAATGTTATAGAACGATTGTAAGCCTAAGTATTGTGCTGTTGCGCCTAATTGGTCTTCAATACGTAGTAATTGGTTGTATTTTGCAACGCGGTCTGTACGAGATGGTGCACCTGTTTTGATTTGACCCGCGTTTGTTGCAACTGCGATATCAGCAATTGTGTTATCTTCTGATTCACCAGAACGGTGAGAGATTACTGCTGTGTAGCCAGCGCGTTTTGCCATTTCGATTGCTTCGAATGTTTCAGTAAGCGTACCGATTTGGTTTACTTTTACTAGGATCGAGTTGCCAACACCTTGCTCGATACCATCAGCAAGTTTTTTCGTGTTTGTTACGAATAAATCGTCACCTACTAATTGTACGCGGTTACCGATGCGCTCAGTTAGTAATTTGTGACCAGCCCAGTCGTTTTCATCTAAGCCGTCTTCGATAGAGATGATTGGGTATTTAGATGTTAACTCTTCGTACCAAGCAACCATTTCTTCAGATGTACGAACTACGCCTTCACCTGATAAGTGGTATTTGCCATCTTCCTTGTTGAATAACTCAGAAGACGCTACGTCCATTGCTAATTTCACTTCTTCGCCTGGTTTGTAGCCAGCTTTTTCGATTGCTTCAAGGATTACAGTGATGGCTTCTTCGTTTGAACCAAGGTTTGGTGCGAAACCACCTTCGTCCCCTACAGCTGTGTTGTAGCCTTTATCTTTTAATACTGCTTTTAAGTGGTGGAAAATTTCAGCGCCCATACGTAAAGCGTGACGGAAGTTTTCAGCACCTACTGGCATGATCATGAACTCTTGTACGTCCACGTTGTTGTCAGCATGCTCACCACCGTTGATGATGTTCATCATTGGTACTGGTAATTGCTTTGCATTGAAACCACCAAGGTATTGGTATAAAGGCACATCTAAGTAGTCAGCTGCTGCATGTGCTACTGCCATCGATACACCAAGAATTGCGTTTGCACCTAATTTACCTTTGTTTTCTGTACCGTCAAGCTCGATTAACGCTTTGTCGATTACAACTTGGTCAAGTACTGAGTAATTACCTTCTAATTCCTCAGCAATAATTGTGTTTACGTTTTCTACAGCTTTAAGAACACCTTTACCTAAATAACGACCTTTGTCGCCATCGCGTAATTCTACTGCTTCGTATTCACCAGTTGATGCACCAGATGGCACGATCGCGCGACCAAATGCACCTGATTCTGTAAATACTTCAACTTCTACTGTTGGGTTACCGCGAGAGTCTAATACTTCGCGAGCGTATACTTGTGTAATAAATGGCATTGTTTTTCAATCTCCTCTTTTTTGGGTTTATCTCTTAAGATAAAGATACTAAATATATTCCACTACAAATTGTAGCTTATTCACTAATCAATGTTTTTCCTGTCATGTCAGCAGGTTGTGCCACATTTAATAACGATAACACTGTTGGGGCAAGATCGGCTAAAATACCGTCTTCACGTAAATGAACATCTTCTTTTGTGACAATGACTGGTACTGGGTTTGTTGTATGAGCTGTCATTGGTAAATCCTCTAGTGTAATAACCTCATCTGAGTTACCATGGTCAGCTGTAATAATCGCCGCGCCACCTTTTGCAATGATGGCATCCACGACTTTCCCTAAGCACTCATCTACGACTTCGATCGCCTTAATCGTTGGCTCTAGCATACCGCTATGCCCTACCATGTCCGGGTTAGCAAAGTTTAAGATGATCGCATCAAATTTATCTGCTTCAATTGCTGCTAATAACGCATCTGTTACTTCATAAGCACTCATTTCAGGCTTTAAGTCATATGTCGCTACTTTCGGTGAAGGAATTAAAATACGCTCCTCCCCAGCAAATGTTTCCTCACGACCACCACTCATAAAGAATGTCACGTGTGGATATTTTTCTGTTTCGGCAATCCGAAGCTGTGTTAAGCCATTTTCAGCAATCACTTCACCTAATGTATTCGTTAAGTTATCATTTTCAAATGCAACGAGTGCATTTACGTCCTCACTATAGTGCGTGAACGAGACGAATGATAAATTTGTCGGATGCTTTTCTGAAAGCTCAAAGCCTGCAAACGTATCATTTGTAAACACTGTTGATAATTGAATCGCACGGTCTGGACGGAAGTTGAAAAATACAACCGCATCATTCGTATCAATCGTTGCAACAGGCTGCCCTTCTTGTGTAATGACAAACGGAATAACGAATTCGTCTACCACTTCACGTACATAGCTTGATTGTACACCGGCTTTTGCTGTCGCTGCCGTATGCCCTACACCATCTACAAGTGCATCGTACGAGAGCTTCACACGTTCCCAGCGTTTGTCGCGATCCATTGCATAATAGCGACCGTGAATCGATGCAAATTTCCCTATACCAATCTCCGTCATTTGCTTTTCTGCTTCTTCGATATATTCAAGCGCTGTTGTTGGACCTACATCGCGACCATCTAGGAAACCGTGTACATATACTTCTTTTAAACCGTTTGCTTTTGCTAATTTAAGTAGTGCAAATAAATGCTCATAATGACTATGTACACCGCCATCAGAGAGTAAACCCATTAAATGAAGTTTAGAACCATTTGCTTTCGCATGTTCCACCGCTGCAAGGAATCGTTCATTGCGGAAGAAGTCCCCTTCACGGATTGACTTATGAATGCGCGTTAAGCTTTGATATACGATGCGACCTGCACCGATATTTAAGTGTCCTACTTCAGAGTTCCCCATTTGGCCATCTGGTAAACCAACCGCCTCACCGCATGCAGTAAGTGTTGCATGCGGATAAGCGTTCCAAAAACGATCAAAATTTGGTTTGTTTGCTTGTGCTACGGCATTGCCCTTCACTTCATTGCGAAGAGCAAAACCATCTAAAATAATTAATGCTACTGGCTGTTTAGGCATTTGCGCCGGCCTCCAATAATTTTAAATAAGAATCTACTTGTAAACTCGCACCGCCAACTAAGGCACCATCAATATGTTCCTTCGATAAAAGCTCGACAATATTTTCTGGTTTGACAGAGCCACCGTACTGAATGCGAATCGCTTCAGCTGTTGCGGATCCGTACATGTCCGCTACCACTTTACGAATAGCGCCACATGTTTCATTTGCATCATCCGCTGTCGCTGTTTTACCTGTACCGATTGCCCAAATTGGTTCATATGCAAGGACCATATGTGACACTTCGTCTGCTGTGAACCCTTCGAGTGCTGCGCGAATTTGGCCAGACACTTTCGTTTCTGTTTGGCCAGCTTCACGCTCTGCTAACGTTTCCCCACAACAAATGATTGGTACAATGCCATGTACAAGTGCTGCTTTTACTTTTTTATTGACTGCTTCGTCTGTTTCGTTAAACATTTCACGACGCTCTGAGTGTCCTAAAATGACATAATCCACATGAATCGCGGCTAATTGTACCGGACTAACCTCACCTGTAAATGCACCTTCCTCTTCAAAGTGCATGTTTTGCGCGCCGATTGCTAAATCGGTTTCTGTAGCGATATCGACTAAAGTTGGTAAGTAAATCGCAGGGGCGCAAATGACTGCATCTACTTTTTCCTCTGAAGGAATAGACTCTCGTACTGCTTCGACAAACTCTACTGCTTCGTCAAATGACTTATACATTTTCCAGTTGCCTGCAAGTATTGGTTTACGCATAAATTCCCTCCGTTACTTATCGTTTAGTGCGACGATGCCTGGAAGTGCTTTCCCTTCCATCAGCTCTAATGAAGCGCCACCGCCTGTTGAAATATGACTCATCTTGTCAGCTACTTCAAATTTTTCTACTGCTGCTGCAGAGTCACCGCCACCGATCACTGTATAGCCTTCTGTTTCAGCCATTGCCTCTGCTACTGTTTTTGTACCATGTGCAAACTTATCCATTTCGAACACGCCCATAGGACCGTTCCAAATAATAAGCTTCGAATTTTTGATAACGTCCGCATATACGTTTGCTGTTTTTGGTCCGATATCAAGCCCCATCCAATCAGCAGGAATCGCATCGATGTCTACTGTTTGTGTTTCCGCATCTTTTGAAAATTCATTTGCTACTACCGCATCGATTGGCATATGCAGCTGCACGCCTTTTTCTTTTGCTTTTTCGATAAACGATTTGGCTAACTCGATTTTGTCTTCTTCTAATAAAGATGTACCAATCGAATAGCCTTGTGCTTTTATAAATGTAAATGAAAGGCCACCACCAATGATTAAGTGGTCTACTTTATCAAGTAAGTTTTCGATTACGCCGATTTTATCTTTTACTTTCGCACCACCAATAATCGCTGTGAATGGGCGATCTGGGTTTGACAATGCTTTTCCTAGCACGTCTAATTCTTTTTGCATTAAGTAACCAGACACCGCTACGTCAACGAATTTTGCAATCCCTTCTGTTGAAGCATGTGCACGGTGAGCTGCACCAAACGCATCATTAACATAAACATCCGCTAATTTAGCGAAAGCTTTTGACAGCTCTTCATCATTTTTCTCTTCGCCTTTATGGAAGCGAACGTTTTCAAGTAAAACAATGTCGCCCTCTTGCATGCTAGCAACTGCTGCTTCTACTGCTTCACCGATAGATTCATCCAGCTTTTTCACTGGTTGACCCATTAATTCAGCTAATCGCTCGCCCACAGCTGTTAAGCGCATATCTTCCTTCACTTCGCCTTTTGGACGCCCTAAGTGAGAAGCTAAAATAACTTTCGCGCCTTTTTCTGCTAAAGCTTGGATTGTTGGAATGGCTGCACGAATACGTGTTTCATCCGTTATTTTGCCTTCCGCCATTGGTACGTTAAAATCTACGCGTACAAAAACGCGTTTCCCTTTTACATCTACATCATCCATCGTCTTCTTTAAAAACATGAAGAAAACCCTCCTTCAATTTTAGAAAAAGGCACTAACCTTTTTATAGTAGACTTTCGCTCTAATAGTAACAAAAGTCGATATGTATGTCTCTTGTAAGCACGAAGCGACTCCCTCGTTTGTTACAAATTAATTATGCCCAAAGGCTATATCTTCACTCAAAATGAAGAGAAAGGACGAGTCGGTAAACCGCTCGTCCTTTTACCTTTATACATTATAATAGTTCAATGTCATAAAGGCTATACTTTTCATCTACATTTTATCGTATTGTGACACACTTTTTCTTCAATCCGGCAAAAGTATGTCACAATTAATTTTTCAGTTTAACCCGCGCTTTACTAAATAAAGGGCTAAGTCCATTAAGCGCGCTGAATAACCGATTTCATTATCGTACCAAGCAACTACTTTGATCATGCGCTTTTCCATAACCATTGTCGATAAACCATCCACCGTTGAAGAAGCTGGATTGCCGTTATAGTCAATGGAGACAAGCGGTAATTCGTTGTAACCTAAAATGCCTTGTAATGGCCCTTCTGAAGCCTCTTTTAATACAGCATTCACTTCTTCGACCGTCACATCTTTGTCAACTTCTACAACTAAGTCAATACATGATACGTTCGGTGTTGGCACACGCATCGAGAAACCATCTAATTTCCCTTTTAGTTGTGGCAATACTTTTGATACAGCAACCGCTGCACCTGTTGTTGTTGGAATCATAGACACTGCACCAGCACGAGCACGACGCGGGTCGGCATGCGGGAAGTCAAGAATACGTTGATCATTCGTATACGAGTGAATTGTCGTCATCATACCACGCTTAATGCCAAAATGTTCATCTAACACTTTAGCAACTGGTGCTAAACAGTTTGTTGTACAGGATGCGTTCGAAATGACATCCATCGTTTCTGGATTGTAGTATTCTTCGTTTACCCCCATCACAAATGTTGGCATTTCACCTTTTGCTGGTGCGGAGAGAATGGCTTTTTTTGCGCCTGCTTGCACATGCTTTGATACATCTTCCATTGAACGGAATTTCCCTGTACACTCTAACACAACGTCAACGCCTAATTCACCCCATGGCAAATTTAATGGGTCTTTTTCTGAAAATACACGAATGCGTTTACCATTTACGATAAAAGCATCCTCTTCCGCTGTGACATCTGCTTCGTAAACACCATGAACAGAGTCATACTTTAATAAGTGTGCTAACTGACCTGCATCTGTTAAGTCGTTTACTGCCACTACTTCAAACTCATCGTGTTTCAACGCCTCGCGGAATACTAATCGACCGATACGACCAAAACCATTAATTGCTAGTTGTAATGCCATGTTCATTCCTCCAAATAAAGTATTTTATAATAATAGCGTGAAGCTAGTTATCACAACATTTCATTTGTAGCAGCTTCATCTGTCATAAAAATTGTTTGCTGTGCCGCACTTTTAAAGTATGCCTTGATGGCTTTTGCTTTTTGAGCGCCCCCCGCAATAGCAATAACGTGGTGACTATTTTTTACGTGTTCCGGTTGGATACAAATTGTGCGAATTTGATGCACAATTTCACCTTGTTCATCAAAATAATAACCAAATGCCTCACCGACTGCCCCTTTTTCACGAAGCATTCTTTTCTCTGCCTCGGTGCTACCTCGCTTTTCGGCCATTTCTTCTGCCGTGCCGATCCCGTGCACAACAATCTGGACCTGTTCATATAAATGAATCATTTCTTGTACACTTGGCTCTGCTTTCATCGCAACATACGCTTGCTCACTTAAGAACTCAGGTAAGAAAAGCGTTTTATACGAGGCATGACACGCTTGCGCAAACTGGGCGACAAGCACATTTGCTTGCAAGCTCATCTCTTCACCTATTCCACCTCGTGCTGCGATAAACTGCGAACTTGGTAACTGCTCATTGGGCTGTAAATACGGTGCTATACAGGCAACCGAACTACCGCCAGTGACTGCAATTTTGCTATTCGCTTGTGCTAGATGCGTTAGTAATTGACTCGCTTCCTTGCCAAGCAATGTGCGTGATGCTTCATCTTGAAAGCTCCCCGGAATGATGATGACTTTTTCAATTCCTAATACTTTGGCAAGCTGTTGCTCTTTTTGCGTAAAACCGGCGAGTTCATGATACAGCGTTTTTAACTTCTCAAGTACTTCATACCCTACTTCTGTACAAATCATACCTTTTTGGCCAATATCAATTAATTGTTGTTCATGCAAAAGCGATGTTTCATTTCGAATTTCACGCTCCGTTGCATGTAAAAGTTCTGCTAATGTCCGTCTACCAATCGGGCCTGCAATATGAATTGCCTGTAAAATCCGAAATCGTTTTTTCAAAAGTACATCGATTTCAGGTATTAATTTACGTCCTACTCCATACAATGAAGATTCGTCCATATACTCACCTACTATCTGTATGGTCGTTTTTTGTCCCACTCAAAATATTTTTGTCCCATTAGTAGTAAAAAAATATTTCTGTAATTTTATTGTAGTATGAATTGCTCTCTTATGCAATTTATTTCATTATTATTTACACAAACTCAATAAATAATAAAAAAAGTGTAGACCACATCTCGTAAAACGAGACTTAATCTACACTAAGCGCTTCGTATAGTGTGACATAATCCAACTGACCGTATTGAATCACCCTACCGTCTTTTTCAACAACGGGAATCATCAGCATATACTTTTCATGTAATATGTCATCCTCTTCAATATTTAATACTTCAATTTTAAATCGGATGTCCTCCTGTACAAGCTTTAGCGTTATGATTCCTTCCTCACAAAGCGAACAGTGTGGACGAGAATAAAAGATCACTTTTTGCATGTTATACACTCCTTCTCGCCTCAGTATACTGCGCGTTCAGGCTTCCTACCAGCAATTGCAAAAAGACCTTTTTTTAAAAGTTACGGTCTGAGCCACCGCCACCTGAATCACCACCACCGCCTGAATAACTATCGCTACTCCCATAGTCATAGTTCGAGTCACTACTAGACTGCCTATTCTCACGTTCAGCTTCCCACGCAGCTGCTTCTGCTGCTTTTGCTGCTAAATACGCTTTATAGCCTTCCGAGCGGATATCTTGGCCTGTCAGCTTTTGATAAAACCAATAAAATGTCCCCTGCATTTTCCGGAACATCCATTTCATTATTCCCCACCCTATCCAGCCTATCACGGATAAAATCGCTAACAAAAGACCACCGAAAAAAACAGCACCAATTACTTCATAAATCCAGTGAACTTCCTCCACAAATACGTCTGATTGTTGCCAAGTGTGCTCGATATTTTCTTCTGCTCGAATGGCCTCTACCACTTGTGCAAACGCTTTTGTATAATCCCCTTCTTTTAATGCTGGCACCATATACGTATCCAGCATTTCACCAGTTTTACCGTCCGGGTAATCCCCCTCTAGCCCGTAACCGGTCGCAATACGGACTTTATTATTCCCTTCTCCTTGAGAGGTTGTCGCAAAAATAAGCATGCCATTATCTTTTTCTGCATCACCAATTCCCCATTCACGGAATACTTCTACCCCATACTCATAAGCCTCTAAATCACCAATCGTCGGTACTGTTAAAATAAACAGTTCCATAATCCCCTGTGTTTGTAATTCTTTTGCAAAATCATTAATCTCTTTTTCAACTTCATCATCAATCACATTTTCATAATCAAATACAAATCCAGCTGTTGTTGGTCGAGGAGGGATTTCTGCCGATATACTCAGCGGGAGAACAAAGATAAACAATGCAATAAGTAACAATACCCTCTGCTTCATTCATTCTCTCCCCCGAAATCAATGGTAGGTGTTTCTGCCACCCCTTCGTTTACCTCAAAATAAGCCTTTTTCTCAAAGCCAAACATACCTGCAATCAGATTCCCAGGGAACGTCCGAACATGACTATTAAAATCTTGTACGGTTTCATTATAATCTTTCCGCGCAACAGCCAACCGATTCTCTGTGCCAGCTAACTCATCCATTAATCTCGTAAACTGCTTATTTGCTTTTAAATCCGGATACGCCTCTACAATGACCATTAACTTTTCTAACGCCGTCGTTAATTCATCATTTGCTACTGCGGCTTCTTCTGTCGTGGAAGCAGCGCCGTAGTTTGTACGCGCCTCTGCAATTTGTGTAAAAATAGCCTCCTCATGCGCTTCATAACCTTTTACCGTTTCTACTAAATTGGGAATTAAGTCAAATCTTCGCTGGAGTTGATTTTCAACTTGCGCCCAACCTGCATCAATTTGCTCTTCACCATTCGCAAGACTATTATATTTCAATACAACGGTGAACAAAGCAATACCGATTATCACCATAATAACAATTAAAGCAACCTTAGCACTCCCTCTGTTATCCTGTTTCATCCAAAGACCCCTTTTATTTGAATTTATTACTTATTATTAATTATGCATAATGACGTCAATAAAAGCCACAATATATTGCGTACCAACTAAAGAAATGGAGGACTTACTTTATGTTTACACAACCGTCTGAATCTCAAGGTAATCAACAGCCAATTTCAATGAACCATGGGGCGCATGAAGTAATGGATGTACATGAAGTGTTAAGTGCTGCTATTGGCGCATTAAACCAATGTGTACTCATGCGAGACCAAATTCAAGATCCAGAATTACTCGGCATTTTAGATCGCCAATATGCTTTCATGCTCGATGAATACAACATTACAGCAGAAGCCTATAAAACAGGGCATGATCCAAAACACCCAACAAAAACGTACAACATGCAAATGGGTAACGATGTCAAATACGGATTAAGCGCTGGCGAGCCGAAAAAACCAATTCAATCTCCTAATGAAATTGATGACGCAATTATCGCGGGGGCGCTCCTTTCTATGCATAAAACAGGCGCTGTTGGAAAAACACAAGCTGCGCTTGAATCAACAAACCCTGTTGTCCGTCGCGTATTACAAGACTCGGTGCCAAACTGCGTAGAAATGGCCTATGAAGTTTCGCTTTACTTAAACAAACGCGGTATGTATCAAGTGCCACAACTTGCACAACCAGATATGAATATTATGCTTAATGCATACGGTCAGGCTGGAAAAGCAAAAAATATGCCGAACTAAACTCCCTTTATTAACTCCCTCACGATAAATGGACACATCTTAACCCCTTAAGTTGCTGTTCTTTATTATACGATGATCTATCTAAGCCTATACTGTACTCTCCGACAAAAAATCCATTCAAGTCGCCCGTCTTGAATGGATTTTCTCAGTAGATAATAAAAACATCAGCTTACACCCAAATAGTGCAAGCTGATGTTCTCCTCATTATTTTAACACTTTCCCTAAAAATGCTTTTGTACGCTCATGTTGTGGATTGCCAAATACATCGTCAGGATGCCCTTCTTCAATGATGTAACCACCGTCCATAAAGAGCACACGGTCACCCATTTCACGTGCGAAGCCCATTTCGTGCGTGACGACCACCATTGTCATGCCCTCTTTGGCTAAGTCTTTCATGACATCTAACACCTCATTTACCATTTCTGGGTCAAGTGCTGATGTCGGCTCATCAAACAAGATGACTTTCGGCTTCATCGCAAGTGCACGGGCGATGGCGACACGTTGCTGTTGTCCACCTGACAGTTGCTGTGGGAAATTATCTGCCTTTGCACGCAATCCTACTTTATCTAGCAATTCTAATGCTAGTTTTTCAGCCGCTGCTTTGCTCATTTTCCGAATTTGCATCGGGGCCATTGTAATATTATCTAATACCGTCATATGCGGGAATAAATTAAATTGCTGGAATACCATGCCTACTTCCGTACGAATATCATTAATATTCGTTTTCGGATCATTAATTTTTACGCCCTCAATATAAATGGCTCCGTCTGTTACTTCCTCTAATAAGTTTAAGCAACGAAGGAATGTACTTTTACCTGAACCAGATGGCCCGATTACACAAACAACTTCTTTTTCGTGTATTTCATAATCGATGCCTTTTAACACTTCAAGCTTACCGAAATATTTGTGTAGGTTTTCTACTTTAATCATGTCTCGGCACGCCCTTTCTTTTTACGTGGCGTGTACTCAATGCTCACACGCTTTTCTACAAATGCAATTAGTTTCGTTACCGCATACGTTAAGACAAGATAGAGGAACGCTGCAAATAAGTACGGCTCCCAGAAACGCTGATACGTTCCCGCTACGACTTTACTTACGTATAAGATTTCTGCACCTGCGATGACTGTCACAAGCGATGAATCTTTTAATAATGCAATAAACTCATTGCCAAGCGGTGGAATCATACGGCGGAACGCTTGCGGTAAAATTACCTTACGCATTGCTTGTGTATGCGTTAATCCAAGTGAACGCGCTGCTTCCATTTGTCCTTTATCGATCGATTGGATACCCGCGCGGAAAATTTCTGCATTGTATGCTGCGCTATTTAACACTAATCCTACAATACCCGATACCCACCAACTCATCGCATGACCGAAGATCGTTGGAATTACCGCTAAGTGAATTAATAATAATTGTACAAGCATCGGTGTGCCACGGAATATATCGACATAAATTTTACATGGCCAGTAAATGAGTTTATTTTTTGACATTTGTCCAAGTCCGAGGAATAGACCGAGGAATACCCCTCCGACATAACCACTTAATGTTAATAAAATTGTTGCCCAAATACCTTTAAGATATAGCTCACGGTAGTTCCAGATTATGTCCCAACGGAAAAAATCAAACAACTCCATCTGAAACACCTCCATTTATAGTTTACTCGATTTCAGTACCTGTAATTTCTGCTAATTTACCGTTATCTTTAATTTTTTGTAATCCTTCGTTTAATAAATCAAGTAATTCTTTGTTTCCTTTTTTCACCATAAAACCGAAGTAATCTACTTCAAATGAATCATCTTCGATTGCTTTTAATCCTGAATCCGGATTGTTTTTAATGTATTCTAAAATTACGGCATTATCCCCAATTGCTGCTTCTGAAGAACCGTTTAATACTTCCGTTAATGCTACTGAGAAGTTTTCATATGCTAAAATGTTAGAGCTTGCAACTCCTTGTAATTCTTGCGCTGCGATATGACCTGTTGTATTGATTTGTACAGATACTTTTTTGTCTTTTAAATCTTCAAATGACTCAATCTTAGAATCTTCTTTCGTCACGATTAATAAAGACGCTTCATAATATGGCTCTGTAAAGTCATACGTTTCTAAACGTTCATCTGTAATCGTGATGGCAGCCGCTCCCATATCAATTTCTCCTGTTGTTACTTGGCTCATCATGGAGTCCCAACCAACATTTTTGATTTCTGTTTCAACGCCCATTTCTTCACCAATGGCCGCTAAAATCTCAGCGTCTAAGCCGACTACATTCCCTTTATCATCTAAATATTCAAATGGTGCATAGGTTGCTTCTGTCCCTGCCACAATTTTTGTGATTTCTCCACCTTCAGAGTTTTTTGCCTCATCTCCCGAACAAGCAGCTAATAACATCGATGCCGCTGCCAATGGTGCTACGATTTTAAATAAAGGTTTTTTAAACATATACAATTCCTCCTTAGTCAATTATCAGTCAATTGTTGTCTATTTTTGATATTACTCATTATAGTAAGTTCTGAATTTATATACAACAGGAAATTTTATAAAAAATGATTATTTTTTCACATCGATGAATTTTTATAACGAATTTACCGAGAAAAATGGTTAAAATCAAATAATTATTCGTTAATCCATACAATTGGGAATCATTTACCTTTCATTTTTATGCAACAAAAAAGCCGCCACTTCTCGTGACGACTATTATGAAAACCCAATTTATTATTTCATCAAATCCAGCTTTGAATTATTTTGTTAGAAATAGTTTAAGAAGAATGAATTTAGGATAAAATGGAATCGGTACAGTGATCTTCATTTTATCCTACTCATTCCCCTGCACATTCACAGGCTGCTAAACTATGAATGTAGAATCAGGTGTTGCTATAACATATATATAATTGAAACAGTAAAATGGTGCCCGAATATGGGCATGATAGTATATGCGACTATAGCTACAATTCAGCCTATAAAAATTATGTCATATTTCATGAAAGCATGCTGAATTTACGTATCTACTCGCAATTAAGTACAACATTTAATAATTTACTAATAATCTTTTGGTTTTTCAAGTAGTTAATGTAGAATAAAGTATTTCTTTATCGAATTTTGTCTTTTTTTTGAACAGTTACTACGGAGAAGGTATAAAAGAAGCAGACAAATAAAAAAACCTTGTATACAAAACAAGGTTAACATGTTATAGTGGCGCCCTCGGAGGGAATCGAACCCCCAGTTCAAGAACCGGAATCTTGCGTTTTATCCATTAAACCACGAGGGCCAAGTAGTCATGACTTATTCATTATACAAATGACAGGTGCACATTTCAACTATTAAACTTTGTAAATGAAGGTTAAAAGTAATTAAAAGAAGTCAGAGTTTATATTTGACCTTCCTTGACTATTATGTGTATGATAATGGTACAGCTGATGGGTTCTTGCCTTATCAGCATTGAGCATTCGAATTTACCTTTTTAAAAGGAGGATATTTTGTATGAATTTAATCCCTACAGTTATTGAACAAACAAGTCGTGGAGAGCGTGCGTATGATATTTATTCACGCCTACTAAAAGACCGTATTATTTTATTAGGAAGTGCTATCGATGATAATGTAGCGAACTCAATCGTTGCACAATTATTATTCCTTGAAGCGGAAGACTCAGATAAAGATATTACGCTTTACATTAACTCACCAGGTGGCTCCATCACAGCTGGTATGGCCATTTACGATACGATGAACTACATTAAACCAAAAGTATCTACAATTTGTATCGGTATGGCAGCATCTATGGGTGCCTTCTTACTTGCAGCAGGTGAGCCAGGTAAGCGTTTTGCATTACCGAACGCAGAAGTAATGATTCACCAGCCACTTGGCGGTGCACAAGGGCAAGCAACAGAAATCGAAATCGCTGCTAAACGTATTTTATTCTTACGCGAAAAATTAAATACAATCCTGTCTGAAAAAACAGGTCAATCGCTAGATATCATCGCTCGCGATACAGACCGTGATAACTTCATGACTGCAGAACGTGCTAAAGAATACGGCTTAATTGACCACATTATCGAACGTAAATAAGCACAATTAGACTTACCAAACGCTCGGCATAGCCGGGCGTTTTTATATTTTTAAAATCATATAGAAAAAAGGGGTTCTATAATAAATGTTGGGGTTTTCATACAATTTATGAAAAATAAAATGCACAACATCACCTGTTTTACTATACT